>DVEE01000309.1 GCA_015295885.1 Leptolyngbyaceae cyanobacterium M65_K2018_010 | reverse complement strand
CCTAGAACTGACCGGGCGGGTAGAGCTACCGAGGCCGCCCGACTCCTTCAACGCCAGAGAAGTGATTGGCTTTTGGGCCTTTCGCTCTTGGTTTTGAGCCCTAGCGGATAATCTGCCGCATATAGTTGCCCCATACGGCAGCGGCCTGGCCACTGCTGCCATTGGTGGGTGAGTTGTCGTCGTTGCCTAACCATACGCCAGTGGTGAGGTTATACCCAGGCAAAAACCCCACAAACCAGAGATCACGATTATCGTCCGTGGTGCCGGTTTTGCCCGCTTCCCCCAAGCCTAAAAAGGCATTGCGGCCCGTTCCCCCCTGCACCACACCTTGAAGCAAGCCGACCAGGGTCGTGGCAATGGCAGGGGCCACCACAGGCCGGTTAGCATCACCGGCCTGTCCAAACTCGTAAATAATGCGGCAGGTTTCCGGGCGGTTCCGGTCGGCGCAATCGCTACTGTCTAGGACTCGCACAATCCCATGGGGCCGGTTCCAAACTCCGTTATTGCCCACCGCGGCAAAGGCGCCGGTGAGTTCTAGGGGAGTGACTTCACTCTCCCCCAGGGGTAACCCTGGAGAAGCCCGCAGTTTGGACTCAATCCCTAGGCGCTGGGCGAAATTAATCACCTGAGCCAAGCCCGCTTCCTGGGCGATACGCAGGGCCACGACGTTCTCCGAACGGGCAAAACCAGCGTACATATCCAAGGGCACTGAGCCAGAACGACAACCGGCGAGCCGCTGACCACTCCAGGTCATTGACTGGCAGGAAAAGGTGCGGCTGGGGGGCATACCCTGCTCAAGGGCGGCTCCATAGACGAACAGCTTGAAGGTCGAACCCGGCTGGCGCAGGGCCTGGGACACTCGATTAAATTGACTATTAGCAAAGTTGACGCCACCGACTAAGGCCCGAATTTCTCCGCTGGCGGTGTCTAGGCTCACCAGGGCCCCCTGGGAATAGTTAAGGGCACCACCGCGATTAGTCACATCCTCGATCAGGGCATTCTCTGCGGCTTTTTGCAGGTTTAGATCCAACCCGGTTTGAACAATGAAATTGCCTTCCCGGGCTAGGGAGGTGCCTAGGACGGCTTCCAGCTCTTCAAAGATATAGCTATAGAAGTAAGGAGCACGGGTGCTTTCTAGTTGGCGGGTGGCATCGGGGCTGATTTCAATCCGCGATCGCCGGGCTCGTCGGGCCTCCTCCTGGCTCACCATACCCAGGGCCACCATCCGATCCAGCACCCGATTTCGATAGAACACCGCCGCGTCGTAGTTGGTGACGGGGTTAAAGGCATTAGGCCCGGGTAAGATGCCCACCAAGGTGGCCGCTTCCGACAGGGTCAGATCCCGGGCCGACTTATCGAAATAGAATTGGGCCGCATCCTCAAAGCCGTAGAGATTTTCCCCCAGGTAGACTCGGTTCAGGTAGGTGAGCAGCAGGAAATTCTTGCTGTAAAAGGTTTCTAACTTCAGAGCCACGATTGCTTCGCGCACCTTACGCCCTGCGGAATCCTCGGTGCCAACGTATTCGCGATAGAGACTGCGAGCCAGTTGCTGGGTGATCGTGCTACCCCCCTGGCGAATCGCACGCCCCTGGAAGTTCACCACCGAAGCCCGGAGAATCCCAATCGGGTCGACCCCTAAATGCCAGTAGAAGCGGGTATCTTCAGAGGCAATCAGGGCCTTGGGCAGATAGGGAGAGAACTCCGACATGCGCCGCAGTTCCAGATGGGCCTGGTTGCGTTGCTCCCGCAGGGGTACCTGAACGCCCTCTTCTTCCGCAAAAATCATCACTGGCCCCTGCACCGATTCGGGTAAAGGGCGCATGGGAATTTTGGGCCACTCCAGGGCGACAATCCCCAGGCCCACCGCCAGGGAAAGACCGGTA
>DVEE01000206.1 GCA_015295885.1 Leptolyngbyaceae cyanobacterium M65_K2018_010 | reverse complement strand
TATCGGCAAACCCGGTGCAAATACTGCCCTGAGTATCTCGCTGAGCCACGTTCGCCAGGGCAAGGACCCCCGCCGTCGTACCTCTGGCGGTAGCCGTGGGGGCCGCCTGGGAGAGGGTCAGATCACCGGAGTTAGAGGGTTGAGCCCGCCCCGGTAGAATGCCCAGTAGCCCCAGCCCCAGGATTCCTAAAGCCCCTGCCCAGCAGAACTGACGATACTTACCCATGGCCTGTCTGAAATCAAGAACACTCCCATAGTGACCGACGATCCCTAACATCCGCTAAAACTGTAGACAGAAGTCAAAGTGTCTGAGATGGAAGTCCTGTTCCTGGTTATTTGCGCCTTTGTGGTTTGGGTTCTCAGTACTGCCATCGAACACCTGCCGGACCTAGGTCAGTGGCTGGTGCCCTCCCGGTGGCTCCTGCTGGGAGCGGGGCTGGTGCTGGTTACCTGGTTGATTCGAGATTAAGCCTCCGTCGAACCGTATAGCTCAGGCACCTCGCGGGCAGGCGGTAGGGATCGGGCATCGCGGGTCTCGATATAACCGGTGTAATAGGCTCCCGATTCAATTTCCAAAGCCCCAGCCACCACATCGCCCTCTAGGCGAGCGGTGCGGCTCAGGGTCAGTTTCCCCTCGGCAAAAACTCGGGCCTTGAGTACTCCCTGCACCACAATATTATGGGCTTTGACCTCAGGCCCCTCAACTAAGCCGGAGGCAGAAATCTCCAAATCACCTTTGACCTCCACCGTTCCATGGACGATACCATCCACCCGGAGCACACCTTCAGCATGGATCACCCCCTCAATTTCGGTCTTTTGGCTGAGGTAGGTTAACAGCGGTGCCGGTTTACGTCGAAACATAGCGATCCTTACTTACGGCAAACAACACTTACGGCAAACAACACTTACAGCAAACAACACTTACAGCAAAGGACAGAGGGGGAAAATCTACGCTCTGCCTCCTTAGCATAAAACTTTTACATCGCCTAGTAGAGTTTGACCCCCATCGGGGAACTCTAGCTTTATCAGGGTGAGACTACCGGATTCCCAAATCGAAAGAAAGTTGGAAGTTTTCCATCCATCTCAAAAGTAGCGGGGATCAATATAAAAGATAGATAAAAGCTACTGGTTTTCAGTGTTTAAGTTTCTGAGCAACTTCAATCCCGTTTTCGCAACAACCCCGATTGGCCAGCCAGTAGCGCACTACAGCAGTTAAAACCGCTTGGGTAAGGATAATCCTATGAATACCGTCGAAACTCGCCCTCAATTTCGTGAAACCATAACATCCTTCAAATCCGCTGATGTTGATTGCCAGTTGGAAATCCTCTGGCAGGCCTACGATACTCTTGGTCAGGCCCTGGCCTCAGTGGTGCCTGTGGCCTTGCTCTCCCAGGCCGTACAGCAACTGATTCGACAGTTGGGTCAGGTTAGCCGCGAGGAAAAGCTAGCCATACTACGCGATATTCTGGCTGGTGCCGATACTCGCTTTACCCATGCCTACGCAGCCCTGAATGCCAACATGAAACTGGCCTTTTGGCATCGGTTATTTAGCGGGCGAGACTGGCCAGGGCTGTCTGCAATGGTGGCCTGTCACTCCCCCTCGTCCCAAACCCAGGCGCTCTTAGATCGCCTGAACACCATGGGCCTGAATGAACGGTTGAATTTTCTGCGCCAGGTCTTGGCCTAAGTCAGTGGGGCAAGACCCATAGATCTCAGGGCTTTGTTGTTCAGCGGCCCTGAGATCTGGCTTGGGAGCAGCCCTTGGCCGGTAACCCAGGCAGTAAAGTGGATGCCATTGGTTTAAGTGGGTTTTCTCCTTTACTGCTACTGCTATGGCCCTCATTCAAGTCGACCGACTGAGTAAACGATATCAGGTGGCTACTAAGGCCGCTGGGTTAGGAGGCACCCTAAGGCACTTTTTTCAGCGTCAATACCGCACCGTGACCGCGGTGAGTCAGGTGTCCTTTAACATCGAGCCGGGTGAGGTGGTGGGGTTTTTAGGCCCTAACGGGGCTGGTAAGACCACTACTCTGAAAATGTTGACTGGCCTGATTTATCCCTCCGAGGGCACGGTGCGGGTGGGTGGGTACGTTCCCTTTCGGCGAGAAACGGCTTTTTTGCGAACCATTACCCTGGTGATGGGTCAAAAGCAGCAACTGCTCTGGGATCTGCCTGCCCTTGATTCCCTGCGGATTAATGGGGCCATCTACGGCCTATCCGATCAAGAGCTGCGTTACCGGATTCAGGAATTAAGCGAAATGCTATCCCTGGAGGACAAGCTTACTCAGCCGGTGCGCAAACTTTCTCTGGGAGAGCGCATGAAGGCCGAGATGCTGGCGGCATTGCTCCATCGGCCCCAGGTTTTGTTTCTGGATGAGCCCACCCTGGGGCTAGATGTGAATGCTCAGGTGGCCGTGCGTGACTTCCTGCGCGATTATAACCACCGCTACCAGGCGACCATTTTGCTCACCAGTCACTACATGGCCGACATCACGGCTCTATGTCGGCGAGTGTTATTAATCCATGAGGGACAGCTGATTTACGACGGTAGCCTGGAGGGGTTGCTGGATCAGTTTGCTCCCTATCGGGAGGTCAAGGTGGAACTTGGTTCCAGTTGTGATGGGGCTGTGTTGTCCCGCTATGGCGATCTGGAAACCCTGGAAGGCTGTACCGCCAGCCTGATTGTCCGGCGCGATAGGCTGACCCAGACGGTCAGTCGGCTGCTGACAGAATTAGAGGTGCAGGATCTGACGGTGAGTGATCCCCCCGTCGAAGAAGTGATTGGGCGCGTGTTTCAGGCGGGCCGGGTGAACCGGTGAAGGAAGGGCCTAGGGGCCTACAACTAGGACTCATCCGCATCGTGGCGGGTCACTAGGCGTAGGCCGAAGTAGGTTAGCACCAGTTCTTCTGAACCGGTGTTGGCCACTTCGTGGTGTTCTCCCGGTTCGACGGCCATACAGGTGCCAGGGGTAAGAGGATAGGGCTGCCCGTTGATGGTGATGGTGCCCTGGCCGGTTTCGACGAAGAAAACTTCGGCCATATCCTGATGGTGATGCCCCGGGGCTAGCTGGCCCGGGGGAAACCGTGCTTGGGAGAAATGAGTCAGTAGTGGTAGATCCCCGGCCCTCAGTAGCACCCGCTTTTTAATTGCTGGGTTGTGGGAGACGGGTTCTTCGGCGACCTGTTCCAGGATGATGTGCTTCATGGCATGGGTGTCGGACTTTGGCGTGGATACTCCACGTCCCTAAGCTAACCCTGACTCAACGGTGGGCCCGGCTTGGAGGGACAATGGCTAAAACAATTCACACTGGCCGTGGTGACGAAGTAGGTGATCACACAGCACTAGGGCCACCATGGCTTCTACCATGGGTACAGCGCGGGGCAGTACGCAGGGGTCATGGCGGCCCCGGGCCGCTAGTACCGTAGCGGCGCCGGTATTGGTAACGGTTTGCTGGGATTTACGGATAGTAGCGGTAGGTTTGAAGGCCACCCGAAGGATGATATTTTCCCCGTTAGAGATCCCCCCCTGGGTACCACCGGAACGGTTGGTGCGGGTCCGCAGGGTGCCGGTTTCATCGGTGTAGAATTCGTCGTTGTGTTGGCTGCCAGTGAGTAGGGTGCCAGCAAAGCCAGAGCCAATTTCAAAGCCTTTGCTGGCGGGCAGAGACATGACGCCTTTGGCCAAATCCGCTTCTAACTTGTCGAAAACGCGATCGCCCCAGCCCTTGGGAACGCCCCGGGCCACACATTCCACCACCCCACCGATGGAATCGCCCTGATCTCGAATGGCCTCGATGCGGTCAATCATCTGCTCAGCGGCGGCGGCATCGGGACAGCGGACAATATTGCTTTCGACCTGATCCAGGGTGACCGTATTGGGATCTACGGTACCTTCTAGGTCTTGAATACGCTTGACATAGCCGATAATGTGGACCCCGGCCACCTGCTGGAGAACTTTTTTAGCGATCGCCCCGGCGGCGACCCGACCAATGGTTTCCCGAGCCGAGGACCGCCCCCCACCCTGGTAGTTGCGCAGGCCATACTTGGCGTCGTAGGTGGCATCGGCGTGGGAGGGGCGATAGGTGGTCGCCATCTCGCTATAGTCCTGGGGACGGGTGTCTTGATTGCGTACCAGAATCGAGATCGGCGTACCCAGGGTTTTGCCTTGAAACACCCCCGAGAGTATCTCGCAGCGATCGCTCTCCTTACGGGGAGTCGTGATTTTACTCTGGCCGGGGCGGCGGCGATCGAGTTCCGCTTGAATGACTTCGGGACTGAGGTCTAAACGGGGGGGGCAGCCATCAATCACCACCCCGACCCCGCCGCCGTGGGATTCTCCAAAAGTTGTTACACGAAATAAATGCCCAAAGGTATTGCCCATAGAACCGGTTTTGCCACAATCAAGGTTAACCGATCCTACTATTTTGCTCCCATCACTCGGTATCTTCGAGTTTTAAATAGTAGCGAGGGTTGACCGCCTGGCCATTGCGGTAAATGCTGTAGTGCAGATGCGGACCTGAAGAACGTCCAGTATTGCCCAGATAACCGACCACTGCTCCCCGTCGCACCCGATCGCCCAACTTCACGTCTAGGCGGGCCAAGTGGGCGTAGAGGGTCTCGTAGTTATAGCCATGGTCAATCCTGACATGGTTGCCGTAGCCGGAGTCGTAGTCCGCCTTGACCACGACTCCTTCAGCGGTGGCGAGCACTGGCTTGCCCAGGGGGCCAGCAAAGTCTATGCCGTCATGCATTTCGTAGCTGCGCTGCCCAAAGGGGTTGAGGCGTAGGCCAAATTCAGAGGAGATCTGCAGGGCTCCGGCCAGGGGTTTGCCCCTGGGAAAGGCAGCCTTTTGCTGAGCCTCCGAGGCCAGTTGAGCCTCTAGGGCAGGCTTGACCGTTGTGGACAGGGTCGCTTCTAGCCCTGGCATCTTTTGTTTGGCACTTTCCAGCAGGGTCGCCGCCGGAGCCACCGGAGCGACTCCCCCTTGAGGGGTCGCCTGAGCCGCTGGGGTCACCGCATCCCAGGCGTCCTCTTCCGGTAAGCCGGCCCGATTTTTAAGCACTTCGATTTCCGAGCCAATGACCTCTAGCTCGGTCAGAATCTCCGTAGCCGTCTCGGTTAAGGTGTCGTTGTGGTGGGCTAGCTGACGGTTATGCCAGGTCAGGGCGGTAATCCAAGCCGCCGGAACTCCGAGCAAAAGGGCTATTCCGACCCCCAGGAGGGTGGGATGCAAAACCAAGGTAATCGGTGTTTCGCCGGTTGCCGTAATCAACACGGTGTAGGGCTTGAGTTGACGGAGAACCATGGCAAAGAGGGATTCCAGACTAGGAAAGAGGCTGGACTAAGCCTAAATTTCTGTTTGATAAACCAAGATGGATTATACGGGGATCAAGGATTTTTCACAATTTCCGAAGGAGTTACCAGGCAACCCAAAAATAATCTGACCAGAATTTTATGGCGGCACCGGGTGACTAAACCGGGAGCTAGGACCGTTCCTGCCCCCGACCCCGTAACAATCGTTTACAATTTATCTAAGCTTTCTCATTGAATCCCCTGAGGGCTAATCCCCTGAGGGCCAAGGTTTAGGGCCTGGGCAGCCGCCTGGAATCTCCCCCACTCCCTGGTCTGGAATTTTTGAGGTTGCGCTTGGCCAGTCCCATCACCCGTCATCGCCATGGATATCACTTGGTTCGATAGCAATTCTTGGCTCCTGGGCCTAGGGGGGCAACAGATCTTGGTGGATCCCTGGTTACAGGGAGAGTTAGTGTTTGGGAGCCAAGCCTGGCTCTTCAAGGGCGAACATCCTCAACCCAGACCCTTGCCGGAAAGAGTGGATTTGATTTTGCTCAGTCAGGGGCTGCCCGATCATGCCCATCCTCCCACCCTGAAGGCGCTGGATCGATCCATTCCGGTAGTCGGTTCGCCGAGTGCCGCAAAGGTGGCGCAGCAATTGGGTTACACCGAGGTGATTGCGCTCAGTCATGGGGAGACTTTCACCTTCAGGGAGCGGGTCACCATCAAGGCGGTTGTCGGTGCGCCTATTGGGCCGACCACGGTGGAAAATGGGTATGTCCTGCGCGATCGCCAGACCGGCAATTCCCTGTTCTACGAGCCCCACGGCTTCCATGCCCCCGAACTAAAAGCCGAGGCCCCCGTCGATGTCCTGATCACGCCGGTGCTAGACCTGGCCTTGCCCTTGGTGGGGCCAATTATACGCGGCCAGCGAGGGGCTTTAGAACTGGTGGAATGGCTTCGTCCCCAGGTTCTCTTGCCTACCGCTGATGCCGCTGAGGTGCGCTACAGCGGTCCCTTAGTGGCGCTGCTGAAGGTCCTAGGAAGTCCCGAGGCTTTCCAGACGACTTTGAAGGCCCAGGGTTACTCCACCCGGGTGGTGTCTCCCCAGGTTGGGCAACTATTGAGCTTGGATTTGCAGGCTGGTTCGCCCCCGACCCGCTAAGCGGGGGGCCGGTCTGTGCAGAGGTACCACTGGCCTGAGGGCGATCGCTAAACCTGAAGAGATGATTAACGCCCCCTGGCTGGGTACTGTGACCCCCTAAAGTGGAACGTTAATGTTAGCTAAGCACAAATACTTAGCTGTGCCTGGTTTTGTGTTTAGGCCAGCGGGTCTGGGTTTGAGGATGATGGTGCGATGGACGGCTGAGGAGTTGCTCCAGGCTTATCGCCAGGGGCAGCGTCAATTTCTTCGGGGGGATTTAGCCAAAATTCATCTGTTTCAGGCGCAATTGCGGGACATAGACCTGCAGGAGAGCTGTTTGGCCCATGCCTACCTGCCCTACTGTGATTTCAGTCGAGCTAATTTGACCAGGGTAGATCTGACCCAGGCTGAGCTAGGGGATAGCCGCCTCTATGGAGCCCATTTAACCGCAGCTTGCTTGGCCAGGGCTAATCTCAGTCGGGCTGATCTGCGCCAGGCAAGGTTGCACAGGAGTGATTTACGAGGGGCCAACCTGACCGGCGCTGACCTGCGTCAGGCCGATCTGCGCCAGGCTGATCTGGCTGGGTGCAGTTTGGTGGGGGCCTGGCTGGAAGGAGCAGGGCTGGCCGGTGCTAACCTGCGGGGGTGTAACTTATTTCGAGCGGTAGGCGTTGACTGGGCTGAGGGTGATTGCGACGGAACCACCATTTTGCCGAGTGGTTATCCCTACGGCCGGTAGGGCTAGCCCAAGTCCGGCGGCGCTAAATCTTGTGCATTCCGCCCCAACCCTAGGTCCTATCAGGTATCCTAGGCATATTCTTGAGGTGGGTGGCCACTGCCGATTAGGTTCTGATTCCCCAGTGGGTTGACTAGGAGTTGCCCATCATGGGTTGGGCTGAGCCCTTATGGTCGGCCTAGAGTTGCCCCCGCCTACCTTGATCTAGGACCCGTTGAATGAGGCTGCCCACCCCTTCCTTGAGGCCACTTTCTCCTTCCCTGGTGCTGCTGACCTGGCTCTGGCTTGGCGGTAGTTGGGTGCTTCCAGGACAACGGCTAGAAGCGGCCACCCATCAACCAGAGGCGGCACTGGTGGCCCAGGCCAATAGCGCCACCACAGCTGAAATTGAGCAACTGAAGCGAGAGGCGGATCTGGCCTTTAGCCGGGCCACTACTCTGTTTTTTGTGCTGCTGGGCACCTTGGTGTTACTGCTGGGGGTTGGGGTAGTCCTGCTATGGCTGATGCGGCGATCGGTGATTCAAGAAGTTTCCGTGGTGGTCCGTAATCAAATCAATGACATCACCGATCTGGAGGCCAAAATCCAGTCCGCCACCCGTGATCTCGACCACATCCTGAGTCAGGCTGAAGAACGGGCTGCGACCATTGACAGCCGCGCCGATCGCTTTCAAGAAGAAGCTCTGACCAAAAAGCAGGTGCTCAACCGTTTAGTAGATGATCTGGCTGAGTTTAAAGTGCGTACCCTGAATGACTGGCAGTCCACCCTGGCAGATCTCCAGGTGAAATTGGAGGCCACAGAGGCAGACTTTGTCGGCTATCTCTCTCGGCTGCGGCAAACCGCCGATGACCAGGTGACTACCCTGCGCAAGGAAACCCAGCTGCAACGAGAGGTGGTGTTTCGCACCCTAGAGGACAACCAGACCAATTTTCTGCGAGATGTGAATCGGTTGCGCAGCGATGTGGAAGTCCAGCAAGATGCCGTGCTGCAACGGTTGACCCACGGTGAAGCAGGCTTTACGGAACGATTGGCGACTCTCAGCAGCCTGGTTCAGGAGGAACGTGACCGGGTGATGGGGGTACTCGCCGACCTGCGGCAACAGCTCACAGAGCAGGCTAACCTGCAGATAGACCAGCAAACCGCCGCGATCGCAGCGGCCCTAGAGGGACAAAAACAACAGAGCCTGGAACGACTGCAGGCCCAGGAACAGGAGATCAGCCGTCAGTTGGGAGAACTCCAGGTCAGTGCCTACGGGCAGCGGGATCTGGCCATTCAGAATATTGAGCGTGCCATCGAAGAATTTACCCACCGGTTTGCCAACCTGCGGACTGAGGTGGAAGCTCAACGGACGCGCATTTTGCAGGATCTGCGGCAGTCCGCGGATGGGTTTTTGGCTCAGTTTGCCGGCCTCAAAGGGGACATCGAACAACGTCAGGAGGCTCTGCTGGCTGATCTGCGCCGGGCCGCCGACAGTGCCCTGGAGCGCTTTGCAACGGTGCGCACCGAGGTGGATAGCCGCCAACGGGGGTTGCTGGATGAATTCCAGGACATAGCCCAGCGTTGGCCGGCCCAATTAACCCAAATGGCCACGGAAGCCGAACTGCAAAAGGCCACCTTACTGAGTGATCTGGACGCTACTGCCCAGGCCTTTAGTCAACAGGTACGGGTGTTGCAAGAGCAGGCCAGCACCCAGCAAGGCCAGATGCTGGATGGCCTGCGGGCGATGGAGGCGGCCTTTACCGACCAACTGGGCCAGGTGCGGGAAATGGTGTTTGCCAAGCGAGACCGCGTTCTCGACAAAATTGATGCCTTTGATCAACGTTTGAGTGAAGACCTGGCTAACTTGGCTGCTACCGCCGCTGATCGGGAAGCCCAGCTGCAGGCTCAACTGGACACCCTAGTGGCTGACCTAGGGGAACGGTTTAATCAGCTCCAGGCCGATGTGGAGGCGGGTCGGGCAACTGCCCTGGGCGATCTGGCCCTGCTGCAACAGAGCTATCGGGTCCGGCTAGAAGCCCTCCAAGCCGAAGCCCAGAACCAAAAGGCGGAAATTCTCGATCGCCTCAGTGAGGTGACCCCCCAATACCTGGCCGATGCCTTCATGAGCGAAACCCGCCATCAATTTGCCAGCCTCACCGATAAGCTCAACCGCCTGGAAACTAATCGTCCAGAGCTCTTTCTGACCGCCGATGAGTACATCCAAACCGGCGATCGCTACTTGGCTGACAGCGAGTATGGATTGGCCCTAGCCGCCTATGACCGGGCTCTGGAAATCCAGCCCACCAATCTGGCGGTGTGGCTCAATCGGGCCAAGGCCCAGCAGTCCCTAGATCAACTCGAAGCCGCGGTAGCCTCCCTGGATCGGCTGCTGGCCATCGACCCTAAACATAGCCTGGCCCTCTACCAAAAGGGGCTGCTCCTGCGAGAGTTGCGTCGACCCGAGGAGGCGTTGGCCGTCTTTGATCAACTCACCGAGTTAACCCCTGAGGATCCTAAGGTCTGGCTGAATCGGGGCATGGTGCTCAGTCGGCTGAAACGTCGGGAGGAGGCCATTGCCGCCTTTGATCAAGCCCTGGAAATTAACCCCGAGTACCATGAGGCCTGGGTGAATCGGGGGGTTTCCTACGGCATCCTGCAGCAGCATGAAGCGGCCTTCCAGTCCTTTGACCGGGCCGTAGCCATTCAAGCCAATGACGCCATCGCCTGGTTGAATCGGGGCCTCTCCTTGCTGGAACTGGAGCGCTACGATGAGGCCCTCATTTCCTTCGACAAAGCCACCCGGTTCAACCCGGATATGCCTAAGGCCTGGGATAACCGAGGGGTAGCACTGGTCAAGCTCGGCCGGGATGAAGAGGCCATCCAGAGCTTTGATCGCTCCCTTGCCCTTGACCCCGACTACGCTAAGGCCTACTACAACAAGGCCCTCTGCTATGCCCTGCAACGAGAGTTTGACCTCACCCTAGAAGCCTTGCAGCAAGCCGTTCGCCTTGACCCCGACTATAGGGAGGAAGCCCGGACTGAACCAGCCTTTGATGAGCTATGGAGTGATAATTGGTTCCGCGAATTAGTGGAAAAATGAGTGGCCACGGCAGAAAAATCTTCCCAAACTGTGAATCTGCGGTAATCTTATGGGCAAGATAAGCTGCTCCTTTCCACCCTATCTGTTATGAATTGGCTCCTACCTAACGCTCTAGGACTTTTCCTAAAGAACCGGTTAGCTTCAGGAAGTCCTCTCCACCGATTCATGCCTTCCCATTCCTTTGCTTTAGTGGCCCTATTGGGGGGTTCCGCTTTACTGCCAAGTTTTTTGCTCTCCGATCGAGGGCCCGCCCAGGCCCAGCAGGTTGCTCTGACAGAGAGTAATGTGGCAGCCCTGTGGACTCGGGCCTCATTCCCGGTTGAAAACTTTCAAACCTATACCTCTCCCTTTGGCTATCGCCAGGATCCCTACTCAGGTAGTCAGCGATTTCACTACGGTCTGGACTTGGCGGCCCCCAATGGCAGCTATATCCGCAATTGGTGGGCCGGTGAAGTGGTTTGGGTGGAAGATGCGGGGGCCTGTGGTACGTCCATTGCCATCCAATCGGGCGAGTGGACTCACATTTATTGCCACATGCAGGGCCATGTCGAACGGGATAATCAGGGGCCCTTTTTAATTGACCGGGCTGGGGGGATTCAGCTTCGCCCCGGCCAGCAAGTGCCTTCCGGTGCTCGTATCGGTCGAGTCGGGATGACCGGTCGCACCACGGGGCCCCACCTGCACTGGGGCATGAAGTATCAAGGCAATTGGGTCGATCCGGCTTTGGTGCTGCGGGCCATGTATGTTAGTCAGCAAGCCTCTCTCTAGGCTATGGGTAGGCGGGTCGGGCAACATCTGGGTCTGGTTCTAGGGCTAGCCCTGTGCCTGAGTGGTTGTTTCCAGTCTGATCTGACCCTGCGGTTTGATCACCAAAACCATGGCCAACTGAGTCAAGTCATTGACCTAGGAGAGCGGGGCACGGCCCTGGCTCAAGGTTCCCTGACCCCTTGGTTGAAGACCTTAGAACAGCGGGTCAAGCGCTTAGGGGGTGAGCTCAGTCAAGATCCGAGCACGATTCGTTTGACGGTGCCCTTCGGCACCCCTCAGGATCTGGTGACTCGCTTCAATCAGCTGTTTGCCGAAGCGGAGTCCAGCCCCGCCGAGGCCGGCTGGCAGAGGCTGACGGCCCCTGGTCTGGGGTTAATTCCCTTCAAATTAGAAGTAGACCAGCAAAGTTGGGGGTTAGCTGCCCGCACTCACCTGGTCTACGACCTAGACCTGAGCGATTTTGCCCCATCGGGATCCTCCCCAAGCGGTGAAGATCATAACCGTGGCAGCGCTTTTTTCTTCTGCCTCCAAACTCCCTGGGGCATTCGCCAGCTTCGCCCCGGCGGATTGACTCCCCTCACCGCTCTGAGCCCCGTCACTCGTTGGCAGTTACAGTTGGGCCAAGTGAACCACATTGATGTGATCTTCTGGCTGCCAAATGTGGTTGGCCTAGGGGCTCTGGGTATTTTCGGTTTGGTGCTTTTGGGTTACTTTGTCCGCTACCGGTGGCTGAGTCCGCCATCGGCCTCTTCCCCATTATCCTTTGGGCAAAAATAAGGACAGCCTGGTTAAATAGACCTAGCGATTTGAGGCTCAGAGCTGTGAAACAGATTAACTTCATTGTCATTTTTGTAATTGCCCTGGCGCTAGTCTTGTTTGGGATTGAGAATACTGAACCGGTGCTGATTCATATTGCCAAGGGCCTGGATGTCGAAGCTCCCCTCTGTGTGGAATTGATTATGGCGATGGGGATCGGGGCTGTCCTGGCCTGGGTCTTTAGTGTCTGGGCTCAGGTGCAAGGCTATTTTACCGTTGGTAAACAGGTTCAACAGCGGGAACTGCGTATCCAGGAACTGGAGCGAGATGTTGAACGCTATCGAGTAGAACTCGAGGAGCAAAGTCTGTTGTTACCGGCCTCCCCCTCCCCGACGGAGGAGGGGGATAGCAGCCAAGCCTACGCCCAATAAATGCTCGACCAGGGAGTTCTGGGTGGTCGCCATCCTGGCAGGATTCCGGACAACTGGTTAAACTTCCCTCCTGATGCCCCCTTTAGGTTCGGCCTATGTCCTCCTCCCTAGCTCAAACCGCGATCGCCTTTCTCATTGACCTGGCCGAACGGGGTGAGCTTGATCCCTGGGATGTGAAAGTGATCGAGGTGATTGATCGATTCCTGAATAGCCTTAAAACTCAAGCCGATAGTTTGGCCCACCAAGGTCGTACAGCCTACGAAGCTAACCTGTCAGAGTCCGGCCAGGCTTTCCTCTATGCTTCTATGTTGGTGCTATTGAAAGCCGATACGATGGTGCGGGCCGAAGCTGAAGCGGAGGCCGAAGCCATCGAGGAGGAAGCCCTCTGGGTCGAGGATGACCTGAACCTCGTGCCCTTACCCCGTAACCTGGAACGCCATCTCCATCGGCGGGCGGGGGGGGCCCCCCCCCAGCGACGAAAAGTAACCCTCAACGAGCTGATTCATCAACTGGAAACGATGGCGGCTGTCATGGACGAGCATATTCCCCGGGCCCGGGTCCGGCGCGCTCGTCCCCAGGCCAAGCGCCAGGCCGTCCGGGCGATTGCCCAACTGGCTCACCAGGAAAATCTCTCAGAAATTGCGGCGGCCCTGGAAACCTTCCTAGACACCTATTGGGATACCCTCGACGCCGACCAACTGTGGTTGGATTTTGACACCCTAATCGAAGCTTGGCCCACGTTTAAGCCCGTGGAACTGAATCATGCCCATCCCTTCGAGTCCGACCATGCCGCCGCAGTGCATGAACGGGTCGGAGTTTTCTGGGGCTTGCTCTTCCTATCGGCTCAATCAAAGGTGGAGTTGTCCCAAAAAGAGTTCTATCGGGACCTGAACGTTAGGAACTTGAAAAAAGCTTCTCTCTCCCTGGAGGAAGCTGGCCTAGAAACCTTTGTGTTGCCCGATTGAGCCCATGGGGCAGCCCTCTCCCAATTATGAGGTCTCTTTGAAGTTAGCCGAGTGGCTTCTCCAATCCAGGGGCCCAGTTGATAGGATGGCGAAGTACATAATCCTTCATGCTAAGGGCGGAATCTAGCCTCTGCCTGGGGCTTGCCGATCATTCTCTAGAGATATTCACTGTAGGTTAAGGACTATTTCTGTATGAAAGCTATGATTTTGGCCGCGGGTAAGGGGACGCGGGTACGCCCGATCACCTACACCATTCCAAAACCGATGATTCCCATTATGCAGAAACCGGTAATGGAATTTCTGCTGGAGCTCCTCCGCCAGCATGGGTTTGACCAAATCATGGTGAATGTGAGCCACTTAGCCAATGAAATTGAGGGGTATTTCCGTGACGGGCAGCGTTTCGGCGTGGAAATTGCCTACTCCTTTGAGGGACGCATCATCGATGGGGAACTGGTAGGGGATGCCATTGGTTCTGCCGGAGGGATGCGGAAAATTCAGGATTTTTCCCCCTTTTTTGATGAGACCTTTGTGGTCCTCTGTGGCGATGCCTTGATTGATCTAGATTTGACCGAGGCAGTGCGACGCCATCGGGAAAAGGGATCCATTGCTACCATCATCACTAAAACCGTCCCCCTAAAACAGGTGCCCAGCTATGGGGTAGTGGTTACGGATGAAACGGGACGGGTTAAATCGTTCCAGGAAAAACCCGCGGTTGAAGATGCCCTCAGCACGGAGATCAATACGGGCATTTATATTTTTGAGCCGGAGATTTTCGATTACATTCCCTCGGGGGTGCCCTTTGATATCGGTGGTGACCTGCTACCCCGGTTAGTGGCCAATCGGGCCCCCTTCTACGGTATCCCCATGGAGTTTGAATGGGTGGATATCGGTAAGGTGCCGGACTATTGGCGGGCCATCCAGGATGTCCTGACGGGGGTCGTTAATTTAGTGGATATTCCAGGCCAGGAAATCCGTCCCGGCGTATACGCCGGTCTTAATGTCAAGGCCAACTGGGACAAAGTGCATATTGAAGGGCCGGTCTACATTGGCGGTATGACCCACATTGAAGATGGGGCTACCATTATTGGCCCCAGCGCTATTAGTAATAATTGCGAGATACGCAGTGGAGCCATTATTGATAAAAGCGTGATTTTCGAATATTCGCGCATTGGGTCGGGGGTTCGCCTGGTGGATAAACTGGTGTTTGGTCGCTACTGTGTCGACAAGACTGGGGCTTCCATCGATATGAAGGCCGCGGCCCTAGATTGGCTCATTACCGATACCCGCCAAGATTTTCCCCTTGAGCTACCGGTTGAGCATCGGGAAATCGTTGAGTTGCTGCGGAATCATGTGTAGGATTGGCTGGGTTTAGTCCTGGTTGCGAATGATTGCAGCCCCTGAGGCTTGATATCTTACGCCAGCACCTGCGGCCACAGGGATAATAGGTCGTGGCTTTTTAGAGAAGCCCGACGGCAAGGTCGGAAAAGACCCAGCAACCCTTCGTCGGTGGCATGGCCACACCCGCAACGATTCCTGCGGCGGTCAGGGCCGCTAGGGCAGACTTGAGGCGAGCAGCAGACATGCTGGAGCAAAAGAACTGAAGTTTCCTCCCATCTTACTCGGTGTCGTGGGTTCGACAAGCTTTGCTGAGCTGGCCCTCGAGGGGTAAAGTGTGCCCCTTTAGGCCCGTTGCCAGATCCATTTGCCTTCTTTTCTAACCGCCACCAGAGCCCCAATGGAGTATTTCAACAAGGTCTCCCCGAACAGGAGGGCGATGAGCTCCCCCCTCGACAACACCCCGGCAAAGGCAATCAGGGTAAAGAGCAGGGTATCCAGAGGTATGGAGATGGCGTTGCTGCCCGCCACGCGGACTAGCCAGGGATAGCGGAGCAATCTCTGGTAAACCTCAGTATCGGCGGTTTCGGCTAGCAGAATAGCCAGAAAGCTGGCCAAGATGATCCGCAAGGGAACCCCGAGGCTGGCGCTCATCAGCAGGTTGGCCAGAGCCGAGATCGCGATGGTGCCGTAAACCCAGAGCCGACCTGCTTCATGCAGGCGATCGCGCTGGGTAAAGGTGAGACCAAAGACGAAGGTGCCCACGGCGACCTGGCCAAACCCCGGTAAGGGAATGAACCAGGCGGCGGTATAGTTAGCCGTTAGGGTGGCCAGCCCATAGAGGGTGCTATTCAGAAGATGTTTATTCATCCTAGGACTGGGCTGAACTGAGCACCTTGCCGGTGGCTTCTGGATTGGGGTTGGCTTCGGGGGTATCGGCCTCGGAGGGGGGCACGACCTGCCAGAACTTGGGCAGATACTCGCTCCAGTGCTCGAGGATGCGCTGCCCCTTGGGGCTGCCCGTGTGGGCCACATGGGCTTCGATTAAGGCTTTGAGCTGGGCTTCGCCAGCCGGGGTAATGACTCGCTGAACCTTGACGATTTCAGGGTTGACCCGGGTTGGGAAGCGACCCTCTTCATCCAGAAAATAGGCTAAGCCGCCGGTCATACCAGCCCCCACGTTGCGGCCCACCGGCCCCAGCACCACCACCACGCCGCCGGTCATGTACTCGCAGCAGTGGTCGCCAGCCCCTTCAATCACCGCCTGCCCCTTCGAGTTGCGGACAGCGAAGCGCTCGCCCGCCGTACCCAGGGCATAGAGGGTGCCCCCGGTGGCCCCGTACAGGCAGGTGTTGCCAATGATGACATTTTCCGAAGGGTCGTAGGTGATGCCGACCGGGGGCTTCACCACCAGTTCGCCACCGTGCATGCCTTTGCCCACGTAGTCGTTGGCCTCACCGATGAGGGTGAGGGTCATGCCCGGTAGGTTAAAGGCGCCAAAGCTCTGCCCAGCGGCCCCAGTAAAGGTTAGGTTGAGGTGTCCAGCGAAACCAGAATTGCCGTATTTTTCGGCGATCACCCCCGCCACCCGGGTACCGATGGTGCGATCGGTGTTGACCACCGAGAAGGATTTCGCGGCGGTTCCCTGGGCTTGAATGGCTCGCTGAATGTCCCCATCCGCCAGGATCTGATCATCCAGGACGGGGCCGTTGCTGTGAACCGCTTCATGGGTCAGCCAGCGCCGATCATGGCGACTATCAGGCAGATGAATCAGGGTCGTCAGATCTAGGGCACTGGTTTTGGTTAAACGGGCGTCGGCCCTGGGTTTAAGCAGGTCGGAGCGGCCCACAATGTCAACCAATCGGGTATAGCCGAGGCGAGCCAGCAGCGATCGCACCTCTTCAGCAATGTAGTAGAAGAAATTAACCACATGCTCTGGCACCCCGGTAAACCGCTTGCGCAGTTCTTCCTTTTGGGTCGCCACCCCCACCGGACAGTTGTTGGTATGGCAGACCCGAGCCATGATGCAGCCCTCCGCAATCATGGCGATGGAACCAAAGCCAAACTCCTCAGCCCCCATTAGGGCACCCATCACCACATCCCAGCCGGTCTTGAGACCGCCATCCACCCGCAGGGTGACCCGATCGCGCAACTGGTTATCCATCAAGACTTTATGGACTTCGGTGAGGCCTAGTTCCCAGGGCACCCCGGCGTGTTTGATCGAGCTCAGGGGAGAAGCTCCGGTGCCGCCATCGTGGCCAGACACCTGAATGATATCGGCGTTGGCCTTGGCGACCCCGGCCGCGACGGTGCCGATGCCTACCTCGGAGACCAGCTTCACCGAAACCCCGGCCTTGGGATTGATTTGGTGCAGGTCAAAGATCAACTGGGCCAGGTCTTCAATGGAGTAGATATCGTGGTGGGGCGGCGGCGAAATTAGCGGTACGCCTGGTTTAGAGCGGCGCAGCAGGGCAATGTAGGGACTGACTTTTTTACCGGGAAGTTGGCCCCCCTCCCCCGGTTTCGCCCCTTGGGCCACCTTAATTTCAATTTGCTGGGCGTGCATCAGGTACTCGGGAGTCACCCCAAAGCGACCGGAGGCCACCTGCTTAATCGCCGAACTGGCCGTATCGCCATTCCGCAAGCCGCGCAGGTGAGGGAAGGTGGGTGAGTTGCCCTGGCTATCCACATCGCTCAGCACCTTGAAGCGAATCGGGTCTTCCCCCCCTTCCCCGGAGTTCGACTTGCCGCCAATCCGGTTCATGGCAATGGCCAGCACCTCATGGGCTTCCCGGGACAGGGCTCCCAGGGACATGCCGCCGGTGCAGAACCGCTGCATGATCGACTCCACGGATTCCACCTGATCGAGGGGGATGGGTGGGCGATCGCTCTGGAAATCCAGCAAGTCTCGCAGGGCGGTGAGGGGCCGACTTTCCAACTCCGCTCGGTAAAGTTCGTAGTGGTCGTACTGACGATTCTCCACCGCTTTGTGCAGCAGTTTAGTCATGGCGGGGTTGTTCATGTGGTACTCCCCGCTGGGCCGCGCCTGGACAAAGCCCATATTCTGCAGCCGCTTTGCCGTCAGCTCCGGGAAGGCTCGCTGGTGGAAACTCATGGTTTCCTGGGCCAGGTCGATCAGCGACATCCCCCCCAGGCGCGAGGTGGTCCCGCGGAAGGCCAGGTCGAGTAAATCTGACCCAATCCCAATCGCCTCAAAAATTTGTGCCCCCTGGTAGCTGGTCATCAGGGAAATGCCCATTTTCGAGAGAATCTTCAGCAGCCCGGCATCTACCGCCTTACGGTAGTTGTCCTGGGCGCCATTCAGGGTGGAAACCGGCAGCTTGCCACTCTCCATCAACTTTTGGGTGCGGCTATCGGCCCACCAGTGACGGACTGACTCTAGGGCCAGGTAAGGGCAGACGGCACTAGCCCCGTAGCCAATCAGGCAGGCAAAGTGGTGGGTGCTCCAGCACTGGGCCGTGTCCACCACCAGAGAGGTATGCATGCGCAGGCCATTGCGAATCAGGTGGTGGTGAACCGCCCCCACCGCCAGCAGGGGAGGAATGTAGGTGGTCTCAGCGCTCAAAGCGGTGGGTTGGCCCTGGTGATCCACGCGATCGCTGAGCACCAAAATGGTTGTGCCTGCCTTCACCGCCTGATCCGCCTGCTCACAGAGGGCATCCACCGCCTTCCCTAGCCCAGCGGGGCCATCCCCAATGGAGTACAGGGTGGACAGGGTAGCCGTTTCAAAGCCCGATTGATGGATATGCTCCAGCTCAATCTCATTAATCACTGGGCTTTCTAGCTTCAGCAAGCGAGCAAACTCCGGCTGCTCATCCAGGAGGTTGCCCCGGGCCCCTAATTGGGTAGTCAGAGACATCACCAGCCGTTCCCGCAGGGGGTCAATGGCCGGGTTCGTGACCTGAGCAAACCGCTGCTTGAAGTAGTCGTAGAGCAAATGGGGTTTCTGGGACAACACCGCCAGGGGAATGTCATCCCCCATGCAAAAGGTGGGCTCTTTGCCCTGGGCCGCCATGTCTTGGATGATCATGTCCACGTCTTCGACGGTATAGCCAAAGGCATTCTGCTGTTGCAGCAACGCGTCGGACTGGTAGAGGGGCTGTTCGGCGAAGAGTTGGGGGGGCAGTTCGACCCGATGCTGCTTCAGCCATTCCCCGTAGGGATGACGTTGGGCGACTCGCTGCTTAATGGCCCAATTTTTCAAGATTTCCTGGCGGTTGAGATCCACGGCGATCATCTGGCCAGGCCCCAGCCGACCCTTCTCCAGAATCGCTTCGGGGGCTACATCCAGCACCCCCGCCTCTGAAGACACCATCAGCAGACCGTCCTTAGTCACCACGTAGCGGGCCGGCCGCAGACCGTTGCGATCCAGGGTGGCCCCGACCTGTTTACCGTCGCTAAAGACGATCAAAGCCGGGCCATCCCAGGGTTCCTGCAAACCGCTGTAGTACTCGTAAAAGTCAGTAATTTCCGGATAGGGGTCTAAGTCAGGCTGGTTACTGTAGGCTTCTGGCACCATGATCATCAGCGCTTCTTGGGGTGTCCGCCCAGACCGCACTAGCAGTTCCATGACGTTGTCCAGGTTAGCCGAGTCGCTATTCTCAATTTTGACGATGGGTTTGAGAATGTCGAAGCGATCGCCCCAGACCGGGTGGTATAAATCCGCTTGACGAGCCACCATCCAGTTGATGTTGCCGACTAGGGTATTGATTTCCCCGTTATGACCCAAGAGGCGCATGGGATGGGCCAGGGGCCACTTGGGCATGGTGTTGGTGCTAAAGCGACGGTGGTAAACCACAAAGGCGCTGACGTAATCCGGATCCCTGAGATCCGGGTAAAAGTCAGCCAACACCGACGATCGCACCATGCCCTTGTACACAATTGTCCGACAGGAGAAGGAGCACATGTAAAAATCCTTCAGCCCCTCTACCTGTTCCAAGGGTAAGGTGGTCGGGGTGGCCACCCGTTGGGCGACAGCCTGAAGCATTTCCCGCCGCACCAGGTAAAGGCGGCGATCGAGGTGATCGCCGGTTTCTGCCGCAGAGGTAACCACCAGTTGCTCTATCCGGGGTTGGTATTGCTTAGCAAGGGGACCTAACACTTGCGGCTGCACCGGCACCGGTCGCCAGCCCACCAGTTGTAACCCTTCGGACTGAATCACCCGCTCAAAGGTTTGGCGCACTAGGGCCGCCGTGGCTTCATGCTGGGGTAAAAAGATCATCCCCACCCCGGTTTGCTCCGGAGTTAAGGCCGCCAGCCCTTGCCCCGCCGCCCAGCGGTTTAGGATGTCCCAGGGAATTGCGGTCATCACTCCCGCCCCATCCCCAGAATCCTGGTCAGCACAGCAACCGCCCCGATGCTCCATGCCATCCAGAGCGGCCAAGGCCATCTTGACCAGCCCATGGCTGGCCCGATTCCGTTGGTCAGCTAAAAACCCTACGCCACAGGCATCCCGTTCTTCCACCAGGGATTTAGGGCCCCAATTGGGCCATGGAGCAGAGGATTGAGCGCGGATCTGATGAGGTTGGTTCACAGGTTTACGTCCCATGGAAGATGAAAACTAAGATAAAAACTAAGCAAGCGAGACAAAATCTTTGGGTTCAGCTCTGGGGATGAGCCACCCTGGAGGCCGAAGAGGTTCCGGTGGGTTCGCCGCCCCAGACCGTCACCCGCTGACTGACTGAACTGGCCTGAAACCGCAGCTTCGCAGCTACCCAAGCCGCCAACCCCAGAATGACCGAAGTCGTGACGGCAACCCAGAGCCTGAGAGGGCGTCAAAGGAGACAGGAAAGTTGGGTTGAAAACACCCAGGGCTTTACTTGTAATTTACAGACTTTATCAGTTAGTTTACAGACCTTAGCCTTGACTAGGTCAAGGTTCGCCCATGGCGCCCCTCATCGGTAGACCACCGGGATCGAAAACTACTCTGGCTCAGCCCCCGGCGTGCCGGGGTTTAGCCCACTGGGGGCCGGGATTGGCAGAGTCCTTAGGTGCCCAGATTTAGGCACGTTTTAACCAGCTATTCACGGATTTTGAAAGGGCTGGGATGGTAGCAGTTGCTGAGTGAAAAATCTCTAGATTTACACCATTGGGAATGGGTTGTTATGGGGATGCGAAGTCTGAGTCATGGGGGCAGTCTTTGGCCTGGGGCCAACTCTCCTGGGGCTAGAATCCGGGGTAGGCGCTGGCCAATAGGGCTGCTAGGAGCGTTGAGTGCGCCTCTGGTATGGGTCGGTGGGGAAGCTCTGGCCCATGGGACAGCGCCACCATTCTCCGATCTGGCCTGGCCAATTAGCCCCAAGGTTCTGGCCCAAGCCCCTGGGATGGCAGGAAATACGCTGACTCTCAACGGTATCAGCCTGACTGTACCCTGGATGCAACGGGAGGGCAGGCTCGGCATTGCGGACTATGGCTTAACCGATTCCCTGGGGCTAAGGTTGCTGAATTCTGAGGCGGTGGAACGTCAGCCGGTGCAGTGGTTTAATGACCCCGGTCAATCCCCTTTAGTCCTCTCGGCCTGGGTGCAAGGAGGCCACCGATACCTAGACATTCAGCCCTTGGTGGATCGGTACGGTTGGGCGATCGCTCTCCGGGGCCAAAGCTTACAAATCGCCACTCCCACCCCGCAGATCCAGTCTATTCGTCAAGTCGCCCAACCCTGGGGTGAACGCCTGATTATCCAGGTCAGTGGTCCTGTGGTTACGCAGATCACCGAGTCCTCCGGGGCCTATAGCCTCACCCTGGCTGCCACTATCAGTGAATCGGTGGCTAGGGCCGGGGGCCAACCCCCGACCGGTTCTGGCTTCAGGCCGCTCCAGATCTCCGCTGCTGGTCCAAACACTCGGATCACGGGTGCGATCGCTACCCCCCATGCTCGCCCTCAAATTTCCACCCAAACCAATCCCCACCAAATCCTGGTTGATCTTCGCCCCGATCATCTGCTGCCGCTAAATATTCTCTGGGCCAATGGGCTACGCTGGCGACAACAGTTTTTCAATGTGGCGGGTCAAGTCTTCCCGGTCTATTGGCTACAGATTAACCCTACCCAGGCAGGACTGACGCTGCGCCCGATCTGGACCGCCCCCACTACAGCAACCGGGACGATGCCGTTGCAAACCATGGCTCAGCGCTGGCAGGCTGCCGCCGCCATCAATGCGGGGTTCTTCAACCGCAATAACCAATACCCCCTCGGTGCAGTCCGTTACAACAACGACTGGATCTCGGGCCCCATTCTCAGTCGCGGCGTAGTGGGCTGGAATAACCAGGGGACGTTTCGCCTGGACCGACTGTTTCTCAAACAAACCTTGACAACGGCGAATGGTCAGTCTTTTCCCATTCAGGCTATCAACAGCGGCTATGTCCAGGCGGGCATTGGGCTTTACACACCGGCCTGGGGGCCCACCTATCAGCCCATTTTGGAAGCCGAAACGGTCGTCACCGTGGTGAACAATCAGGTCACTAGCCAACAACTGACCACCGGGGCTACCCAGCTCCCGATCCCGATTCCCCCCAATGGTTATCTGCTCGCCCTTCGTTCCTATGCAACGGCAGCTCGGGCCTTAGTCCCCGGCACGCCCATCACGGTTACCTCTGAGCTCTTGCCCGCCAACCTAGAACCCATGCCCCAAATTGTCGGGGGTGGCCCGTTGCTGATCAAAGCCCAAAGAATTGTACTAGACCCAGAATTAGAGCAATTTAGCCGCGCCTTTGCTACCCAAGCTGCCCCCCGTAGCGCCCTCGGCCTTACGGCCACCGGCGAATTACTGCTGGTGGCCGTCCACCAAAGTCCTACAGGCACCGGTCCCACCCTCGGTGAGCTAGCCCAGATTATGGCGCAGTTAGGCAGCACCGATGCGCTGAATTTAGACGGCGGGAGTTCCGCCAGCCTCTATCTGGGTGGTCGACTCATCAATCGGCATCCCCGCACCGCCGCTCGAGTGGCCAATGGCATTGGTGTATTTTTCCCCTGAGTCTTCGTGACGACCTTGGGTCGGTTAAAGACAGCTTTATCGAGTTGAAGAATCCGTTTAGTTTGGTCGTCAAGAGCATTCCCAGGCGGACGGGAAAAATTCCCCTTGCTACACTTGGGCTTGGGTTAGTTCATTGAAGAATGATTGAATCGACCTTTAGGCTGACCATTCCCTGGGCTCAAGGGAACCTATTTTAAGGTGGGCAGTCTGAATGCCGAACCCGTTTCGCCTCGCCCCTGGCTAGGCGTTCTGGTTTTTAAGTCAACCCGTGTCGTGGGCAACCTGGTTGGCCTGAGGCCGCGAGTCCATTCTGATCAATCCATAAAGTTTTGTAGACATCCGTTTTTTGGGAGGAAGAACCACAATGCCTAAACTGGAAGAATCGATGCCACCGACGGCTTTGGCCCTGACCAATGGCAACTGCCAGGAAATCTCCGAAACCGGGCTGCGACCCTGGGGCTCCTACACCGTGTTGGAAGAAGGGCGGGGCTACAAGATTAAGCGCATTGAGGTTAAGCCCGGCCATCGTTTGAGCCTGCAGATGCACCACCATCGCAGCGAACACTGGATCGTAGTATCCGGTACTGCTAAGGTCACCTGTGCCGATGAGGAAATCCTGCTAACGGCCAACCAATCCACCTACGTGCCTCCCTGCACCCGCCATCGGCTGGAAAATGTGGGCGTTATTCCTCTGATTTTGATTGAAGTACAGAATGGTGAGTACCTGGGGGAGGATGATATCGTTCGCTTTCAGGATGACTACGCCCGGGTCAGCGTAAGCTAGGGGGTGCTCTGGACAGGAGACACGACTAGGCGTTGGTCTATCCGCCTCAATGGAGGATAGATGGAGGATAGCTTCTGTCTCCTTTCAACCCCTTCCACCCGGTTCCCCTCTGTTTCCTAGACCGAATGTTTGGCCTCACCAGGACACTGGTCTGGCCATCTCATCACGGCCCCTCACCGATTTTCAGTCTCAAGCGTGTTAGTCTGACCATAGCCCGCCAGACTCTAGCAACGGTTTGGTTTTTGATGATTCAACTCCGCCCGGCCGCTGTTCAGGAATTGCAGCGGCTTTTGCGACAACAGCCTTGCCCCAGCCATCAAATTCTCCTGACCTTAGAGGCGGGAGGATGCTCAGAATGGACCTATCGCCTTGGCCTCCCATCTCCTCATCGGGAGGATCTGGTTGCCTTCCACTGCGATGAGCTGGAGGTGTTAGTTCCCAGTCGCTGGGTGCTTCAGCTTCAGGATCTGACCATCGACTACGCCGAAGACCTAATGGGCGGAGGCTTCCGCTTTGTCAATCCCCAAGCTCGCCAAACCTGCGGTTGTGGCAACTCCTTCTCTACTTCTGCCGATTGGCGGATGGAGGACTGCAACAGTCCATTCCAGCAGTAAGGACATGGGTCTGCTAAAGTTGGACCCCGACTGTCCGTTGCCTGAAATGCTTGAGCAGCAAGCCTTCCAGAAAACGTCCTACTTTAACAAGCCAGTGCTGAGGAGTTTATAGCTGATTTGACTAAAGCTCTTTGGGGGTGATAGCATGGGATCTTGTGAAAACTTTAGAATTGTCAGTTCAACCTGAAGCATCAAGAGCACCTAAGCTATGCCCACTATTCAGCAACTCATTCGGAGTGAGCGTCAAAAAACTGAGAAAAAGACCAAATCGCCAGCCTTAAAGAGCTGTCCGCAGCGACGGGGGGTATGCACTCGTGTATACACCACTACCCCCAAGAA
>DVEE01000013.1 GCA_015295885.1 Leptolyngbyaceae cyanobacterium M65_K2018_010 | reverse complement strand
GGGGGCGCGGCATCCCCGCCGACAAGCTGGAGCTTATCTTTGAGCAGTTTCAGCAGGTGGATGCCTCCGACGCCCGCCAGCGGGGTGGCACCGGTCTGGGCTTAGCCATTGCCAAGCGCATTGTGGAGCAACACCAGGGGCACATTTGGGTGGACAGCCAGTTGGGGCAAGGCAGCACTTTCTATATCGCTCTGCCGATCCAGGGAGGAGAGCCCGATGACTAGGCGAATTTTAATCGTGGATGACGAAGTGGATATCTGCGAGATTGTACAAGCCGCCCTGGAAGAAGTGGCGGGATGGCAGGCGGTGATCGCCACCTCTGGAACCGAGGGGCTGCAAATCGCCCAGACCCAGGTCCTAGATGCCATTTTGCTGGATGTTTCCATGCCGGGTATGGATGGGCTCCAGATGCTTGAGGCCCTCAAGGGGAACCCCTCCACCCAGCACATTCCAGTGATTTTGCTGACCTCTAAGGTGCTAGCCCGCGATCGCAGCCGGTTTGCCCCACTTGCGATCGCGGGAGTCCTTACCAAACCCTTTAGCCCCTTGGACCTGGGGCAAGAGATAGCTCAACGGCTGAACTGGTAAGGGGATTCCTTCCGGCTCCTATGGATTTCCTATATTCATCCGTTACGTTAATGATTGTTCAAGGTATCTGTCCAAGGCAGGAAAATCTTCCTTAGGGGCTATCAGAAACTAGGAGCCCGAGTTCAGAAGGTTGCAGCCTTTTGATTCCGGACTCCTGAATTCTCCACGGCTAAGCTTGTCCTAGCTTCAGTTGAGACCCAGCGTGGGTATTAATAGCCCGGTCGCTCTGAGGCGTGCTTCAGGGAGCTAGGGCGTTCCTTTCAATCTCCTGAAGGAGCGGCTTAATGTCTCAAAGATCAATTTTATTGATTGAATATGAAGCCAATCTCAGGGAGATTTTAGGCGATTGTTTGATTGAACTAGGCCACTGGCAAGTGACCCCGTCCAGCTCAATTCAAGAAGGGGTTGAACTGTGCTCAAAAAGTCGTCCGGATGTCATTTTAATGGATTCATCTAGCCCAGAAATCGATGTCCTAATTTATGCAGAAAAGCTCAAGCGATATGCCAAGAAACAGTCTGTGCCTATTATTTTGATTAGCACCAAAGCCAATTGGTTCACCCTAAAGGAGCTTAATCAAATGGGATTCGCTGGGGCTATCAATAAGCCTTTTAACCCCTGCGACCTATCTTCCCAAGTCACCCGCCTGGCCAATGTAGATACTTAAAAATCAACCTTATGAGCCGGGAGCTCGACTAATTTTTAGGGATCAAAGCTTTTGGGTAGTAGGGAAATGGTAACTTGGTTGATGGCAATTAATTGCCCATTAACTTGCCAGATGTGAACGCATTACCAGGAGAAGGTTATGTCAACATTAACTGTTTGGAAGTTTAACAATGCCGAAGGGGCAGAAAAAGCTCTGGCTAAGTTGGAAGGACTGCAAAAGCAAGAACTGATTAAGGTGCTCGACGCTGCCGTGGTGACCTGGCCCCAGGGTCGCAGCAAGCCCAAGACCTATCAAGCGGTTAGCACCGTGGGCATTGGGGCCCTGGGTGGAGCGTTTTGGGGTATGCTCTTTGGTCTGATTTTTCTGGTGCCCCTGTTTGGCATGATTGTCGGGGCGGCCGCCGGGGCCCTGTCTGGCAAGTTTACGGACTATGGCATTAACGATGATTTCATCAAGGATCTGCGGGATAAGGTGACCGAGGGCACCTCCGCGCTATTTTTGCTGACCGGCGAGGTCACGTTGGATAAGGTGCGCGAAGCCTTTGCCCCCGATGAATTGGGTGAATTGATCCAATCCAACCTGTCGACGGAGCAAGAGGCCAAACTGCGGGAAGATTTTGGCGCTGAACTGTAAATCAAAGCCAGTTAGAGCAGGGGGCTGGCCCCCCCTGATTTTCCCTGGGTTGTCCTGGGCCCACTCGGCCCAGGTAACCGGTTGGGGTGTCCGCCCAAGGCGGAAAAACACTGCTTGGGAGTTGTCAGCAGCCAGAAGTCAAGAGCCAGAGCTTAGAAGCCAGAACTTAGAAACCAGAACTTAGAAGATCGAGGCCTTTTGGCCCCTGAATTTTCTCTGTTTAAGCTTGTCCCGGTTGGCGTTGATACCCTCCATAACCCCTATTCCACTGGATTTACCAATGACGACTGAAACCCCAACCTACGGCGTCTATTCCGAAGTGGGCAAGCTGCGCAAGGTGCTGGTGTGCTCCCCTGGGCTGGCCCACGCCCGCCTGACCCCCAGCAATAAGGACGATCTATTATTCGATGACGTGCTCTGGGTGGATATGGCCAAGCGCGACCACGCGGACTTTGTGCTGAAGATGCGCGATCGCGGCGTGGAAGTCATCGAAATGCACCAGATGCTGGCGGAGACCGTGGCTATCCCCGAAGCCAAGCAGTGGATTCTGGATCAGCAGGTGGTGCCCAACGAAGTGGGCCTAGGTCTGGTGGAGGATGTGCGCGCCTTTTTAGACGAACTGCCGCCCCCAAAGCTAGCGGAGTATTTGATTGGCGGTCTGGCGGTTTACGATATGCCGGTGGATTTTGGCAGCGACCTGCTGAAACTGGCCCAGGACAATGATGGCTATGCCGGTTATCTGCTGCCGCCCCTGCCCAATACCCTCTACACCCGCGACACCACCTGCTGGATCTACGGCGGTGTTACCCTCAACCCCCTGTATTGGCCGGCTCGCCACGAGGAGCCCATCCTGACTACCGCTATCTACAAATTCCATCCCAGCTTTGTAAACGCCCAGTTTGAGGTGTGGTGGGGCGACCCCACCGTATGCCACGGTTCGGCCACCTTTGAGGGGGGCGACATTATGCCCATTGGCAAGAGCACTGTGCTGATGGGCATGAGCGAGCGTACCTCCTACCAGGCGATTACCCAGGTGACGGCCAATCTGTTTGCCAAGGGAGCCGCCGAGCGGGTGATCGTGGCCGGTATGCCCAAGTTGCGATCGGCCATGCACCTGGATACGGTGTTTACCTTCTGCGATCGCGACCTGGTCACCCTCTACCCGCCGATTATGAATCAGGTGGTGCCCTTTTCCCTCTACCCCAGTGACCAGGCCCCCGGCTACACCATGGTCAAAGAAGAAAGACCCTTCGTAGAGGTGGTGGCGGAAGCCCTGGGCTTGAAGCAACTACGGGTAGTGGAAACCGGCGGCACCGTCTACCAGGAGCAACGCCAGCAGTGGGACAGTGGCAACAACGCCGTTTGCCTGGAACCGGGCGTAGTGGTGATGTATGACCGCAACGTTGTCACCAACACGGCCCTGCGTAAAGAGGGGGTGGAAGTCATCCCCATCGTTGGGGCAGAACTGGGGCGGGGTCGCGGCGGGGGGCACTGCATGACCTGTCCGATCATCCGCGACGCGGTGGATTATTAGGGCCCTGGGCGTCGCCAATCAGGAGTTGACTGACCGGGGAACTGTCATGCCAGCCATGGATCGACCCTCTCGGATTGGACTTCGATACATTGAGGGTGACGGCCTTGTGTGAGCGGAGCACTGTACCCATGAGCCAAGCCCTCTCCACCGAAACCCAACTTTTGACCTTTGAGGACTATCTGCGCCGTGACGACGGCACCGATACCCGCTACGAACTGGTCCACGGAGTGCCAAATTCCCCTAGCACGGTCTGGTATTTATCCGGCAGTTTTGCTGAGGGTGAAGAGGCGACCATGATGCTTGGCCACGGTGGCCAGACACGCCCTTCCGCAGTCTTCTTCGCTATGTTGCAGGAGGATGGGATACTTCAAGGCAGGGCGCTAGACTACACTGATGGTGAAGCCCCCTGATCGGGATAGGGTGATCAATCGAGGCAATCTTTATGACGGTAGCAAAAACTGGAAAGCTGACCTTTGAAGAATTCCTTGGTTATCAGGATGCGACGGATCAACGGTATGAACTGATTGATGGAGAGCTAGTTGTCTGGCCACCCGAGTCGGAAGAAAACAACGATATTGCCAGAACTTTGCTATTTGAACTCGCTAAACATTTTCCGATTCATTTGTTGGCGTATAAAGATACGGAAGTCGAGGTTTCAGGACGACAGGCGACCTGCCGCATTCCCGATTTATTGATTCATACCGAAGCATCAAAGGCGGCGTTAGCCGGTGCCTCCCGCGCCACCATTACCCGCGATATGCCGCCCCCGGCCCTGGTGATGGAGGTGGTGAGTCCTGGACAGGTAAACCGCGACCGCGATTATCGTTACAAGCACACGGAATATGCGGCGCGCGGCATTGAAGAGTACTGGATTGTTGATCCAGAAATGCGCCAGGTGACGGTGTGTCAGTGGGTGAATGGTCTGTATGAAAACCAGGTTTTTGCCGGGAGTGAGCCGATTCGGTCCGCGATCGCTCCCGGCATAGCCCTCACCCCAGCAGCACTCTTTGCATAGAACTGCTTTTGAGACTGCGGACTGAAAAGGCAGAAGTTTGAGGTGGGTGCTGCCCGTCCTATCAAGGTAGGGCAGATTTAGGGGGCGATCCCTCGGATTGGCCGCTGAAAGGGGCCTAGGGGTAAATCTTAAAGGCAGCAAGCAACCTTTGGTCTAGCCCGATCAACTCCCTCCGTCCATTGCAGCAAGGTGTTTGCCTGCTCTATACTTGGGCATGCCTGAGCAGTCTGTTTGTCCTATGAGCTATCGCGACATCATTACGATTGAGCCCGATAAGCGTAGTGGAAAACCCTGCAACTACTGCGCTAGGGATTTATCGAGAAGCATAGGAGACTGAGACAATCAAACTAATCACAAAAGGGCTTAAATAAACCTCAGTTTGGGATGAGGGAAAGAGGGGCTGTGTAATTTTGGCTTTCTCTTAAACGCATCATTGGATTTTCAATATTCTTTAAAGGTTCTTGTCACGACTACCCTCTATAAAATCAGATTAATAGGATTGCACCCTTTGGAGATCTCAGAGGCTTCATCCATAGTGACACCTTCCATCAAACCCCAGCTTTTCTATCTCGGTTAACCCCGTGTCAACCCAGCATTTATCGATAAGCACTCGATCCCGATCTGGAGGGCTGAATCGTCTTTTGCTTCCCGTGTCAATGACCCTACTCCTGGTAGGGGGATGCCAGGGAACCATTCAGGGTTATCGGTCGGCCTCTGCCATTAGCCAAGACGGATTTGCTCGCAATAGTCTTGAACTTGAGCAGCTTCAGGGGCAAAACATCAAAGTCTGGGGGTTTGTGGACCACAGCAATATCTATGGGGATGAAGGCACAAAAGCCATCCTGGGGGATTGGTGGAGTGGGGAAGGCCCAGATGAGGATACCTGGCGGTTTAATGTAATGGCTAAAGCCGGTGATCGGGGCCGTTCCTTTGCCGTGCATATCCCCAATGATCAGGGTCGTGATCAGCTATTGAGGGCATTTCTGGCAGATGCCAACGCCCAGCGGCCTACTCGGGTGTTTGTGACGGGCAAGCTAGTCACCTTTGAGGCCCCAACGAATATCGCCACCCTGAGAGGACTGTACCTGGAGGTGCCATCGTCCCGAGATATTCTGTTGGAGCCTCCGCTAGAAAAGGAGGGATGAAGGAAGCCTGCATTTAAGTCGCCCTGGCTATCAAGCTCCAGACAAGAACAGCCACAATGGCCCCTAAAACCGGGAAGATAATGCCCCAATGGTCAAGATGACGCCGGCTAACAGAGCGACAGGCGGGGCCACCGCCATGTCGTGTGTAGCTGACTGACCTATCGCTTCAGGATTTTGGGGCGGTTAACAGGCTGTCATCCCCAGCAGGGCGATCGCGCACTCTAGCGACTGCGCACCGCTATTCAGCGGGCGGCAGCACAAAGCTGGGAAACAGGTCGGCGGTGCAGCTTGTGTCGGGGACGCGAGTGGGGTTATTCACAAAGGCCACGCCGATGTCCTTGGCGCATTGAGAAACCACAATCGCCCCGTGGCCCGTGCTGGAAAACTCCACAAAGGTGCCGTTGCGCAGCCCCGCCATCACCTCGATGCCCATTTCGGTGTTGGTTTGCACGTCGTAGCGCCCTTGCAGCACCAGGGTAGGGATGGCGCTGTTGATGGGGGCGTGTTCGCTGGCCGGGGCCGCTTCGACGGGCCAGAAGGAGCAGAGGTCGTAGGCCTGACGGGCAGCTACCACCCGCCCGGTGCCGAGCTGGGGCATGAGCATGGCCTCGTAATTGGCCTGGGTTTGGGCTGGGTTGCTAAAGGGCACCAGTTCGCGGCAGTCTACACTGCGAAACATGCCCGTGGTGATGCCGGCATCGACCCCGGAGAAGGAGTCGGTGAGGGCCGAGACCACGTCGTACACGTGGCGCACCTCCACCTCAGACATAGCCTGGACGGCGGCGGTGAGGGTGGCGGCGGTGTCGCCCTTAAATTCTTCGGCCACAAAGGCGATCAGGGTCTCTCGGTTGCGGGGGGCATCGGTATAGCCCACCCCCAAGAGGTTGACCAACAGCAGCACCCCCTCCGAGTCTGGCAGGGTGTTGGCAATGGATTGAATCTGCTGTACCCAGCGGCTGGCAGGGCGGCTGGTTTCGGCGGCGGTGGCCCTGGCCCGCAGAATATCTTCCGCCTTGGCCTCGAAATCGCGGGCTTGCAGGCGGTAGGCCTCGGGCGAGGATTCAAAGGCGGGGGCGTTGGCCGCGCTGCTGAACAGTGCCCCGGTGATCACCCCAGCAAAGGTGGTGGTGATGCCCTGCTCTAGTTCTTGGACAATTAACGGCAGGTAGGGGGCAATCTGGCCGGGATGGTGGTTCATCAGCTCGATCAGGGTGGCAAACTCGGCGGCGGTGATGCGATCAATGGGGGTGGTTCGCTCTAGGGGGGTGATCGGCGGCGCCAGGGGCAGGGGGGCTTGGTCTAGCTGGTTGAGCAGGGCGACGGTGCGCTGGGTCAGGTTGGGGTAGGCGGCGCGGCAGGCGGCATCGGCCTCGCAGTCTGCCACCAGGTTAAGGAAGCTGACCTCCAGGTCGCGAACGATCGCTTCGTACTTGTTGGCCTGGAGGGGCACGGTGGAGTCGAGCACCACGCTGCGCACCCGGTCGGGGTGGTTGGCCATGATTCGCTGGGCCAGGTAGGTGCCGTAGGAAATGCCGTAGAGGTTGATTTGGTCGTAGCCCAGGGCGGCGGTCAGGTTCACCACGTCCTGGGCGCTGTTGGGGGTGTTGTAGTGGCTGAGGTCGTTGCCGTGGTTTTCTAAAAGGCGGGCACAGAGATCGAAGGCGGCATAGAGCGTGATCAGATCGTCACTGGCGTTGGGAAAGCGCGATCGCATTTGCGCCTGCAGCGGATCGAGCGTGCCCGCGTACTGGCCATTGGGGTCTAAAAGCACCTTGGTGGTGGCCAACACCGCCGGGGCACAGCCCAACCGATTGGAGAATTGGGTGCCCCGCTGATCCAGCACAATGATGTCGCGGGTTTGGCGCAGGGGTTCGTAGATGTTTACCCGCGTTGCCAACGCCTTCGATTCCAGGGTGCTGCCCCCCGGCCCACCGCGCAGATCCATGATCGGGTCGGGGGCAGGGGAGAGGCTGCGGCTGTGCAGCACGGCGTAGGTGAGCTCAATCTGGCGACCGTTGGGGTCGGCGTAGTTTTCGGGCACGGTGAAGAGGCCGCAGGTGATGGTTTTGCCTTCGATTTCGTTGGGGGGCAGCACCGTGGGGCAGGGGATGACGGTGGGGTAGCGGGGGGTTTGGGCGATGGCAGGGATTTGAGCCGCGAGGGCAGTGGCGACGGCGAGGAG
>DVEE01000415.1 GCA_015295885.1 Leptolyngbyaceae cyanobacterium M65_K2018_010 | reverse complement strand
TCATTCCCTTTCCCCGCACCCCAGACAGCATTGAGTTTTAAGCCCCTGGCCTGACTAAAACCCGGTGCTGCAATGCCTTTGGCCTAGGGAATGCGGATGGCCACTTTGCCTCGTACCCGCCGCTGTTCGAGCGCACGAATGGCCGCCGGGACTTCGTCGAGGGTGTAGGTTCGATCGAGGTAGGGGCGAAACTTACCAGCCTCAATGAGCTCTTTCAACAGGATTAGATCGGCTTGGTTGGGCTTCGAGGTTAGGCATTTGACCTGGCGGCCCTGGAGCTTGGAAATCAGGGGACCCAGCAACATGGCCTGGAAAAATCGAGGGGTGGCACCGCCCACCAAAACGTAGGTGCCGGTGGGCGTCAACGCTGGCAAAGAGTCAACTATCGGGTGGTAGGCCGCTGTGTCCAAGATTAGATCGTAGTGCGACGCTGGCAGGGGGTGGGAGTCAGCCATGACATGGTCAGCCCCCAGGCTACGTACCGTCTCTACCTTGCTGGGGCTGCACAGGCCCGTTGTCTCCGCTCCCAGAGCCTTGGCAATCTGTACGGCAAAGCTCCCCACCCCGCCAGCGGCCCCCTTTACCAAAACCCTCTGCCCAGCCTGAAGCTGCCCCACATCCCGCAACCCCTGCAAAGCTGCTAGGGCAGAGACCGGCACCGTGGCCGCCTCCTCAAAGGTCAGGTTGGTGGGCTTTAGGGCGAAGGCTGTTGGCGCAGCGCAGACATATTCAGCAAAGGCGCCAAAACCAGATTCCGATAGATCCCCAAATACTTCATCCCCCGGCTTGAATTGGGTCACCGCTGCCCCTACGGCTTCCCCCTGTCCCGCCACATCAGTGCCTAGAATTTTAATCTGGGGCTTGCGTAGCCCCCCGTAGATGAGCCGGATGAGGAAGGGTGTCCCTCGCATGAGATGCCAATCGCCGGCATGTACCGAGGCGGCATGAACTCGCACCAGCACGCCATGGTCGGGCAGAGTGGGTGGGTCAACCTCCTCCAGATGCAGGACATCCGCTGAACCATACTCGGTTTGGACTATCGCTTTCATGGTTTCGGCTGCTTGAGCAGGATGAGGGGCTGGTTGAGATCAAGACTCCATTTATAGTAAGGCTACGTCCTTTGGGGGGCTGGCTGCACCATCGCCCCCGGCCAGCAGCTCACGGGGAGGTCGAGTGGCTTGCAGAATCAGCCAACTGGAAATCACTAACCAGATCAGTGCGATCGTGCAGGCAATGGTCATGATGCGACGAATTTGATCTTTGATATCGGTTACATAGGTCGAGTCATACTGTAAACAGAGGGCCCCAACGACCTGCCCTGCCCTATTTTTAATCGGGCCAAAAATCATCACAAAAGAACCATAATCATTCTCCATAGGTGTTAAAATAGGAGTCACCTGTTTAAAGCCTTCCAACATTTCTGGATAAACTTCATCTTCCGGAATTACAGATTTAAATGGATAGTCATATTCTGGATTAGTAATTCTATAAACATCCCCAATAGCGACCATCTCATTATCCTTAGCCCCTTTAATGTAAGTGGCGGGATAGGCCTTGGGAGCAATCCAATTCACCGTTTCCAACCATTTTTGGTGCTCTTGATACAACGGATTATCAATCGGTTCAATTTGACCGGGGGGCACCTCAACTTGGGTCAGTTCCGCAAACTTATCCCCATCAATTCTAGCTAGGGTGGCCTCTAAGGTTTCCTCCATGGATAGGGTTACCTCCTGCTGAGCGATATGACTGATACTCCGGTAGATTCCATAGAGTCCTCCAGTTACAAAGGCCAGGTTAACCAGCACCGTAGTCAAGACCACAATCCATTTGGCCTTCTGGCGAGCTTTTAGAGCTGCGGCTCTGGCCTCCAGGCTGGCGTTAATATAGGCCACCTGAC
>DVEE01000562.1 GCA_015295885.1 Leptolyngbyaceae cyanobacterium M65_K2018_010 | reverse complement strand
TCTCTTTGCTGACATCGTCAACTTTACTCCCCTGGCTGCCCAAACCAGCCCCCTAGAACTGGTGGACTGGCTCAACAAAATCTTTTCGGAGTTTGATCGCCTGGCCGATCGCTACCGCCTGGAAAAAATTAAAACCATTGGCGATGCTTACATGGTGGTCGGGGGATTACCCCTGCCCATGGGGGACCACGCCCAAGCTGTCATGGAGATGGCCCTAGCCATGCAGGCCGCTGCCGATCGCATTACCCGCTCCGATGGCCAGTCCTTCCAGCTTCGCATTGGCATTAATACCGGGGCCGTAGTCGCTGGCGTGATTGGGATCAAGAAATTTAGCTATGACCTCTGGGGCGACGCCGTCAACATTGCTAGTCGCATGGAGTCCCAGGGAACCCCTGGCAAAATTCAAGTCACCGAAGCCACCTACCAACGGATCAAGGACCTCTACGAATTTGAACCGGTCGGACAGGTCTTGGTCAAAGGGCGAGGTTACTTGACCAGCTACCAGTATGTGAAGAGAAAGCCAGAGCGGTAAGGCGAGCCTGTCATACTCTGTTACATAAAAGAAAAATTTACGAATCTATAGAAAATTCCCACGCAGTGCAGCAGTCCTGGCCTGGAATGGGAAAAAACTAGGGCAAACTACGGTTTCCCTTCTCGCCTCCCAATGGTCCCCTGGGTGATCCCCCCTGAACTTCTAGGCACCTATCAGCGCCCCCGAAGGTCCCGGTCTGGGGAGAGCCCCGCTGGTGGAGTCGCTCCACTATCCTTTCGGGGGCCATGGCACCCCAGCCAGTACTCCTGGGCTTAAAGACCAGGTCCCCCTGGGCCGGAGCCCAAAAATGACCCATCGATATTTTGCTATTGTTCTCAATTAATTTAACTCAGTTAACAAATCCTAGTCCTGGGCTATATACATGCACTGGATGGGTTTAAGGCAGGTTTTAAGCCTAGGGAAACTATTTGAATCCCTAAGCTCTCTCCTAGGCCCCAATCTCCTGCACAGCCCCCTTTCCAAGGGCCCCGGGCTGTGACCATAATCCAAACAGCCGAAACACCCGGGCCGGTCTAACCCTGACCCTAGGCCCTAATAGTTCAAGTGCCCGATCCTGACCTGGGGGTTGATCCGTAGATCCTATCGATGAGTGATCTACCCCGATCCCGATCATCCCCTGGTCTGGTTCAGGCCCAATTCCCTCATCAAAACATCATCCCTATGGACAACCAAACCCTAAAGCTAGCCGTCTACGGCAAAGGTGGCATTGGCAAGTCCACCACCAGTTGTAATATTTCGGTGGCCCTGGCCAAGCGGGGCCGCAAGGTGCTGCAAATTGGCTGCGACCCCAAACACGACAGCACCTTTACCCTGACTGGTTTTCTCATTCCCACTATCATCGATACGCTGCAAGAAAAATCCTTCCACTACGAAGACGTGTGGGCCGAGGATGTTATCTACAAAGGCTATGGCGGTGTCCATTGTGTGGAGGCCGGGGGGCCCCCAGCCGGAGCCGGTTGTGGCGGCTATGTGGTGGGTGAAACCGTCAAGCTACTGAAGGAACTCAATGCCTTCGACGAATTTGATGTGATTCTCTTCGACGTGTTAGGGGATGTGGTCTGTGGAGGCTTTGCCGCACCGCTGAACTACTCCGACTACTGCATGATCGTCACCGACAATGGCTTTGATGCCCTGTTTGCCGCCAATCGCATCGCCGCTTCGGTACGGGAAAAAGCTCGCACCCATCCCCTCCGGCTGGCTGGGTTGATCGGCAACCGCACTGCCAAGCGAGATTTGATCGATAAGTACGTCGAGCATGTGCCCATGCCTGTGCTGGAAATTTTGCCCCTGATTGAAGACATTCGCATTTCCCGCGTTAAGGGCAAGACCGTGTTCGAGATGGCGGAAACCGATCCTGCCCTGGAACCTGTGTGCCAGTACTACCTCAACATTGCCGACCAAATCTTGGCCCGACCCGAGGGGGTAGTGCCCCAGGAAACCCCTGACCGCGATCTCTTCAGCCTGTTGTCAGATTTCTATCTGAACCCGCCGGCAGGTGCCCCTAAACAGGAGTTGGAGGAGATGGATCTGATGATGGTTTAAATCAAGCCCTAGCTGCAAAAATCCCACCGAATTGAAGTTCTAATCCTGAATCCCTGCATTATCATCGGTACGCAGCCGTTCAAACCCAGCGGCTTTCCATAGACGATCTAGCAAAGAGTCAGGATTATGGCCTTTTTTGAGAACTTCACCCAGGTCATCCGCCAGAAGTGGTTGGACTACGTGCAAGCCAATCGCGGCTGGCTGACCCTGCAAATGCAACAGACCTCTGTTCGCACCCCCGATGGTGGTCGGCGACCCTCCTCTTTCTTGATTTTGGGAGTGGTCAACGCCCTGGAACCCAAGCTATCTAACCTGATGGTGCCCTTCTACCAGCTCAACTCGGATGAAGATGCCCTAGTGCAGGTTTTAGGCCTCAATTTTGACCCTGAGATGGTTTTGGATAACACCGAGGTACCGACTACTATCGATGCCAACGAGGACCAACCCCTCTTGCCCGATGCCCCCGATTTATAGACCCAATCTAGAGTGCGGTTTTCTGGTTTAATCAATCTCTGGACATGAGGTTGGCGAAACCCGCCCTGAGGATCTGTGAATAGTAAACAACTGCGGCGATCGCTCAAAATTAAGTGGTTGACCTACTACCAACTCAATCGAGAGTGGATCGACAAATTGGGCATTTGGGTGACCTGTGAGGGGCAACGGCGGCCGTCATCGGGCTTTATCCTAGGGGCCTTAGCGACCCTAGAGCCTGACCTCAACAGCCTGTTACCCCTGGTGGTGGAACTCAGCAGCAACCCCGACCGAATTATTGCCGCCCTGGGCCTGAATGTCTGCCCTGGTAAGGAGCTAGAGGTACTAGAACAGGAGCAGCGCATGTTGCCCAGTAGTGCCTCAGCCGAGGTTTCCCTAGAGGCCACTCCAGCGGTGACCGTGGGGCAACCGGAACCCTTAGCCCCCACCTACGATGATGAAACCTGTACCGGCGTAGGTGGGCGGGAGGATGATCGACCCAGGCTGTAGAGTCCTTTACCCCAGCCCTTAGCCATGACCCTTGCCCAAACCCAACCCCAAGTTTCCGCCCTGGAATTTGACTGCGACACTGGCAATTACCACACCTTTTGTCCGATTAGCTGCGTTGCCTGGCTATATCAAAAGATCGAAGACAGTTTTTTCCTGGTGATCGGCACCAAAACCTGTGGCTATTTTTTACAGAACGCCATGGGGGTGATGATTTTTGCCGAGCCCCGTTACGCCATGGCCGAGCTAGAAGAGGGGGATATTTCCGCCCAGCTCAACGATTACGAGGAGCTAAAGCGGCTATGTGAGAGCATTAAGCGCGATCGCAACCCCTCCGTGATCGTCTGGATTGGCACCTGTACCACCGAAATCATCAAAATGGATCTGGAAGGGTTAGCGCCCCGCCTGGAAGCCGAAATCGGCATTCCCATCGTCGTGGCCCGGGCCAACGGGTTGGATTACGCCTTCACCCAGGGGGAAGACACGGTGCTAGCCGCTATGGCCCAGCGCTGCCCCACCAGCGATGAGGTGCAAACTCCCGAAGAGAAGGCAGAACGGAACAGCATCCAAAAACTCCTCAGCTTTGGCCGCAAAAAAGAAGAGGTCATCGCTGATGAAAGCGCATACCACGACCACCCGCCCCTGGTGCTATTCGGCTCCGTGCCCGACCCCATCGTCACCCAAATGACCCTGGAGCTGAAAAAGCAGGGCATCCGAGTCTCCGGCTGGCTGCCCGCCAAGCGCTACACCGAGCTCCCCGTCATCGACGAAGGCTACTACGTCGCCGGTATCAATCCCTTCCTCTCCCGTACCGCCACCACCCTGATGCGCCGCCGCAAGTGCAAGTTGATTGGCGCCCCCTTTCCCATCGGCCCCGATGGCACCCGCGCCTGGGTGGAAAAAATCTGCGCGGTCTTTGGCATTGAACCCCAGGGTCTGGACGAGCGGGAAGCCAAAATCTGGGAATCCCTGGAGGATTACCTGACCCTGATTCGCGGCAAGTCGGTCTATTTCATGGGCGATAACCTGCTGGAAATCTCCCTGGCCCGCTTCCTCACCCGCTGCGGCATGATCGTGCAGGAAATCGGCATCCCCTACATGGATAAGCGCTACCAGGCGGCGGAACTGGCCCTGCTAGAAAAAACCTGTAACGACATGGGTGTCCCCCTACCCAAAATCACCGAAAAACCCGACAACTACAACCAGATCCAGCGCATCCAGGAGTTACGACCGGACCTGGTGATCACCGGCATGGCCCACGCCAACCCCCTGGAGGCCCGCGGCATTAGCACCAAGTGGTCGGTGGAGTTCACCTTTGCCCAAATCCATGGGTTCACCAACGCCCGCGACATCCTGGAACTGGTGACCCGACCCCTGCGCCGCAACAACAACCTCAAAGATCTGGGCTGGGAAACGCTGGTGAAGGAAGAGGCAAAGGTGTAGTTAGCTCCTAAATCCCAGGGTTCTCGAAGAACCCTGGGATCTTCCCTTAGCAAGTATTTCGCCGAACTTAACCAGAAATTTGACAACTACTAGAAGGCGACCCAGTGGGTTGGGCAACTGGCCTTTAGCCTGATTGCTGCGGCTACTGTTACGGTGATTGTTTCAACGGGGCTGGGGCGGTGAGGCGATCGCAAAAATTTCCTCAGCGGTTAAGTGGAGACTGGGGAAGGTTGGAGAAACAAGCTGATCTCCCCCCTGAAGCACTTGCTTTATGTAGCGATCACCCTCCAGCACACACAGCGTTACCGTCGGCTGTTTGGGGGTACCGATGTAGTCGCGCCCCCCCAAACCCAGATAGTCCACAATCCAATATTCCGGTACACCGAGCAGGGCATAGTCTTCAGTTTTGCGGGCATAGTCGTTTTGCCAGTTGGTGCTGACAACTTCCACTATCAGCTTGAGAGAAGGCCCCCGGCAAATAACTGGTTCTTCCTGCCATAGGGGTTCCTGGGCCAGTTGGGTTTGGTCGAGCACAATCACATCGGGCCGAAAGGCGGTTTCGGTGCCCAGCAGCTTGATCAGACAGCGGTAGGGGATGAGGTAGGGCAGGTTTTGCTGATCAATAGCGACATTGAGCTTGCGACCCACAAAGCCCGCCACTTGCTCATGGATACCTGTGGGTTCCAAGTCAAATAGCTCTCCATCGATGAGTTCGTACTGGGGGTTGTCGCCATAGCGATCGATAAAATCGCGGACTGTCAGGATCTGGGGCTGAAGTTGAACCATAGGGTAACTCCAAGCTAGAGAATCGCCTGGTGAGGACTAAACTTAATTGTATTAAACAAGTAAAGCGAACGCCCCCCAGCCCCACCTCCCCCAGCCGCGAATCCATCCACATCACCGTCATCGGCCCCGCCATGGGCAATCAAATTTAGAGGCTATGGCCAAAAGCATGGCTAGAACGAGAAGAGGCCCGTACAGACGATCTCAACACCAACCCCATCCATAATGACATTGGGCTGGCGCCCTACCAAGCCGACAACTTCTTCGTATCAGTCATTGGTGTAGTAGTAGTCCGCCAGGGAACCTTTAGCTTTTTCTTCGTACTGGTTTTTCTTCGTACTGGCGCAGGCTGACCAAGGCCAGGGCCTTCATGGTTCTGACTACAGCCTATAGATCTTCGATGCGGCTGATTTTGGTGCAGAGGGTTTCTAGGCTTGCCATGACAGCGTATCTAATAGGGTATCGAGATCGGCCAGGCTGAGGGGTTGACCGGAGTGGATGCCACAGGTAACCACCGACCTAACTAGCCACCGATCGCTTCGCCTCAAGGCTGAGTAGCCACTGGCGCCACCGCTGCATCAGGGATTCACGCCGGTTAATTAAATAGACACTCACTAGGGTAAAACTGACTCCCAACCACTGCAGCGAGGTCAAATTCTCCTCTAGGAATAGGTGACCAAACAGCAAGGCAAAGACTGGCGTTAAAAAAGTTAAGGCGCTCAAACTGGTGAGATTGCCCTGCGAGGCTAGGAAAAAGAAAAGACCATAGGCTAAGGCGCTACCAAACAGGGTGGAATAGGCCATGGCCGCCCAATCCAGCCCGGTTAACCCTTGCCAAGCCTGGGGTTCCCCCAGGACCGAGAGGACTCCCAGGGGCAATCCGCCTAAGATCATGTGCCAACCCGTGGCTACCACTGGGTCAACATGGCGGCAGACATAGCGAATTAAAATAGTGCCCGTGGCCATGGAAAGGGCGGCCAACAACATGAGCCATTCCCCCCCCTGCAATAGGGTGGTCAGAGCCGTTCCCTCAGTTAGCCAGGTGGTATTGCCATGGAGTAAGGCGAAGAACCACTGATCGGGCAACCCCAATAAACTAATCCCCAAAATGCCCCACCCCAGGCCAATCCAGCCCAGGAAACCAATGAACTCGCCAAACAGCCCCCGGGCCATAACAGCCACGGCTAGGGGTTGGGAGTCAATCATCACTGAACCCAGACCTGCTCCGGTCCGCTGCAGGCCAGCCGCTAACAAGCCCTGAAACAAAGCCCCATCTACCAGGGCAAAGAGCCCGATCCACAGCCACCCGCGCCAGGTGATGACTTGAGGACGTCCCAGCCAGAGACTGGCCAGCAGGACAATCATGCCAGCCGGCACCAACCGAACCGTCGCCATGAAAAAGGGGCCTGTGTGCGGCATCACCCCCTTCATGGCCACCATGGCTGTGCCCCATAGGAAGAAGGGAGCAATCAACAATAGATAATTTCGCGTTGGCAGCTGAACGGAACTGGGGGAATCCATCGGTTGAGCCGTCCTAGAGACAATAAAGGTAGCATTATCGCAACCTTAAGAAATGTTAACGTGATTTAGGGGCTATGACTAACCCTTGATCCAGCCTTTCAGAGGGCCGACCAGAGGATTGTTGTGTTGGTTACAATGAATGTCATCTTGCCCTTTCCGAGTTCCTGGCGGGATCTTGCTTAACGTTATGGTTTGGCCGTTTTCTCTCCGTTTCCGTAGATCTATTGCTCGCATAGAAGTCACCGGTGTAATCGCCGCCGCCACCCGCAAGCGTGTGCTGGAGGCCCTTAAAGAGGTTGAAGATCGACGTTTTCCGGCCCTGCTGCTACGGATTGATAGTCCCGGTGGTACGGTGGGCGACTCCCAGGAAATTTATACCGCCCTGCGACGTCTGCGAGACAAGCTCAAGGTGGTGGCCAGCTTTGGCAATATTTCTGCTTCCGGGGGGGTCTATATCGGCATGGGGGCAGACCATATTATGGCCAACCCCGGCACGATTACCGGCAGCATTGGGGTAATTTTGAGAGGTAATAACCTGGAGCGTCTGCTCGATCGGGTGGGGGTGTCCTTTAAGGTGATTAAGTCCGGGCCCTACAAGGATATTCTGGCCTTCGATCGCGAACTCACCGACTCAGAGAAAACCATTCTCCAGGAGCTGATTGACGTTAGCTACAGCCAGTTCGTCAAAACCGTGGCCGAAGCCCGTCGTCTCAGCGAAGAGACGGTGCGCAGCTTTGCCGATGGCCGGATTTTTACCGGCGAGCAAGCCCTAGAATTAGGAGTCATCGATCGCCTGGGTAGCGAAGAGGAAGCACGCCGCTGGACGGCGGAACTGGCAGGTTTGGACCCGGACAAAACCCCATGCATTACCCTGGGCGAGAAAAAGTCGGGGCTACGTCGGTTTTTACCGGGGAATAGCAGCAGCGGGTTAGGCCTAACGGTGACCGATACCCCAACGCTGGC
>DVEE01000423.1 GCA_015295885.1 Leptolyngbyaceae cyanobacterium M65_K2018_010 | reverse complement strand
GGGTTTTGCGCTATCCTCAGCAAATCAGGCAAAGCCTTTGTGAGATAAGCACTTCAGGCGTTCATCACTTCTTTAGAGACCAGTGCCGCCAGTTAGAAGTGCGGGATGCGGGCACAACGGTGTCGTGGGTGTAACAGCTCTTCAAGGACCAAGATCGCCACCCATGACTAGCCCCAGTCGCCGCTGGGGCAGCCATCAACTAATCCTTTTCGATGTACTTACGAATGCTGTTGAGATCGATATAGCGATCCGTGGCATTTCGCAATTCCCGAGCAATCATGCCTTCCGTGGAAACCACCGTAATGTGGGTACTTTTTGACCGCAAAAGTTCAATGGCTCGTTCAAAATCGCCATCGCCACTAAACAACACTACCTGGTCGTATTGATCGACGGTGTTAAACATATCAATGGCAATTTCAATATCCAGGTTAGCCTTTTGGGAATATCGCCCCGAGGAATCGTCGTAATACTCCTTCAAAATCTTAGTGCGCACAGTATAGCCCAGGCTAATCAGTGCATCCCGGAAGCCCCTTTGGTCCTGGGGATCCTTAAGCCCCGTGTACCAAAAGGCGTTGACCAAAGTAGCGCCGCCATCAAGATTTAGAAAATATTCCAGAATTCGTTTAGGGTCAAAAAACCAGCCATTTTTTTGCTGGGCATAGAACATATTATTGCCGTCTACAAATATGGAGATGCGTTTTAGACCATGCTTATAGCACATAGAAATTTAAGATAACGAATGGGATTTTAAATAAGTTGGTTTATGTCAATTTAGATGCATGGGAGCCCAGGTCTTAGATCGGTTTTTACGGGTGTTCGGAGGGCAAAGGCACTGTTCAAACTATTTAATTAGATTTGCTATTTAAGCAGCTTAGTGCGGATATGGCAACCTTTTGGCAACCCCGACCAGTCCAGTTAGGCATAGTACCTATAGGCTTGGTCCTGGGGTTTGGTGCTTGGACCCGATGGCTTCTGTAGTCCCTCAAAACCCTGCTCAAGCTTCATAAACGCTTTGCGCCGCCCCTAAAAATTAGGAATGGATCCTTGAGGAATCCGACCCTTGGCTGACCTCAGAATTCTGACTCCAAGGCCAGGCTTGGACATAGCCCCGAGTTCAACGCTAAGGCTGGGCAACCCCTCGCCAAATGTAATCGCTTGAATAGGAAAACACCCGAAAACGCTAACCCATCATCACCGACCGCTAGGAATACCCTAACCCTAGAGATATCTGTAGCAAAAAGCCTAGGATGAAACTATAGATGCAAAATCCTATGTTGCCTATTATAGGCGGTTTCCGCATCGCTGTGATGCAGATAACCCCGCTCCGACCCATCCAACAGTCTAGGAAGTCCCCCCTGGGTCACCCACCATCCGGCCTAGGGAAGGGGGCGCTGCTTCAGTTGGGCCTGCAACGGCTCTGGCAAGTGGGATAGGAACTGATAGCCCGTTGCCACTTCAATCCGGTGGATGGTGGTTTGGTAGCGTCGCCAGTCCTCACTCACCTGGTTGCTATTGGGCATATCCACCGCAATCACCTGACTTTGGCCGGTCAGGCCCAGGCCCCCCTGGGCGGAGCGATCGTAAACCAGAATGATCTTCCACAGCCGAGCTGGAATGGTAATCGCGCGGTCGCCCAAACTGCCTTGCTGGCCGTAGGCTCCGGCAAAAATATGCAGGCTGCGGTCGTACTGATAGACCAGACTACGGGCATATTCTTCCAACTCGCGCCAGGGGCCGCGATTGTTCTGGGGCGCCTGGGGCCAAATGTTGGTCATCAGAAAGGTGGCGCTGTTATCGCGAACGGTGCGGCTGCGATCGCCCGAGGCTACCACATGGCCCCGATCGTAGCCGCCACCTCGATAGTCGTTGGGGGTCACCTGGTAAAACCCCTGGGGCAGGGCCCCATCGGGGCGAAAGTTATCCTGGCGATCTACTCCCCCTAACCAACCGGCGTGAAGCTGCCAACTGGCCCAGTGGAGAACTTTGCGATCGCGGCTGTAGGCCAGGGCGTACTGCGATCGCTCAATCAGATAGTTATTGGGGTTAGACCGGCCCGCATGGCTGGGATTGCCCAACCCCAGGTGAGGATTATCCGAAACGGGACCGGGCGGATCCATCTGGGGGGAACTGGGCGGCAACCCTTCACAGGCCAGGCCATTGCCATCCCCATCCAGGCCGTAGGGATCGCCCCGAAAACTGTCCAGCACCCGCTGAGCCTGGGGCTGACTGAGGAAATCCCCACAGTTGCAGTCATCATCAACACAGGGAGGCAAATCGGCGGGATTGACCGCCCTGGCCGCCCACAGCCCCGGGCTGCAACCGGCGCTGAGGAGGCTGAGCCCACCCAGGATGAGCCAACCGCCCCAGGACCAACCTGATCTGCCCTGACTCTGCTGCCCTGTCATCGCCACGTTCCCCTAGAAGCTTTCCTCAGGTTACCCGGGGCCCCACCCCACGGCCCCCATCCTGCCCCCTAGAACGACCCAGGTTGAGGACGGTTGCACAAGAACCCCACAACCGATAACAATGGAATGGTTTCCTAGGGCTATCCCCCTACCCCCCATGGGGATAGAATTCTGTCCCAGCCCTGGTGCCAGGGTAGAGGGCAAGCAGGCTCCGGGGTTAGGGTGCCCAAGGAATGGAGTAGCTCATCGCTGAGACGCAATTAACCTTCGGACGTGATTATGCTGAAACAAGCCATTTCCCAGTTCCAAACCTGGTTCCCGGCCCCTGCCGTCCATGCCCACTGTGATGGCCCCTGTGGCGTCTACGACCCCTCCTCAGCGCGGGTTGCCGCTGAGGCCGTGCTGTCTATGACCAAAAAACTGCTCGACCTAGAACCCCCGGCTGCGGGTGATAAAGCCGCCTCGATTGCCTACCACAACACCTTTTCTCGCTATACCGCCATCAAAGAAGAGCAAGCCCAAATCACCAAGGATGAGCTGCTGATTCTCTGGACCGACTACTTTAAGCCGGTTCATCTGGAGCAGTTTCCTGACCTGCACGACACCTTTTGGAAGGCGGCCAAGCTGTGCTCTGCCTGCAAGGTGGAAGTCAGTCTCCAACACGCCCATGAGCTGATGGAGGCCGTGCAGAAAATCCATGGGATATTCTGGGCCACCAAGAACCGTGACGTGTCCTGGTACACTGCCAGCTAGTTCCCCCTCCTGGGGCCCCTTTGATCTGAGGCGCGGTTTCGCGCCTTTTTGCTTCGCGCCCTTTGTAATGGCCTTGGTAATGGCCGTGAGTCCATGGCAGCTTCCGCCCCTCCCCCCGTTCTGCCCCCCCAAACCCTGCGTTCCAGCCAGATTGCCGACCTCCTGGGCTGGTGGTTGGGCCGCCGGCGCCGGTTTCGAGTGATAGGCCAGTCCATGCAGCCCCTGCTCCAACCGGGGGAGGAAGTGCTGATCAATCCCCAGGCCTACCGCCAGCGCCTACCCCAGCCCGGCGATTTGGTGGTGGCCCAACACCCCGGCCAACCAGACCTGCGGCTGATTAAGTGGGTCGCCTACCGGCAGGGGGAAGCCTGCTTCCTCCGGGGGTTAAACGAAACCGCCAGCACCGACAGTCGCACCTTTGGCCCGGTGGGTAGGGCTGCCCTGCTGGGACAGGTCATCTGTCGGTTGCCCTAGGGGGTTGGTCGTCCGGCTCCCCCTGGCCCTAGGGAGTCCCATCCAGGCTCAGCTTTTCAACGACGGCCCAAATCTGGTCGGGGGAATCCACTCGAAAGGCCTGGATGCCCAGACGGCGCGCCGCCTCCACATTGCCAGCGCCATCGTCAAAAAACGCCACCTGCTCGGGGGCAGTGCCCAATTGGTCGAGGACGAATTCAAAGATAGTGGGGCTGGGCTTCATAACCCCCAGTTGGTAGGAGAGAAAGAGCTGATCGAAGTGGTCAAAGAAGGTGTAGCGATCGCGCAACTTTTGGTAATGGGCCGGGTTGGTATTGGAGAGCAGCGACAGGTGATAACGCGGCTTAAGCGCCCTGAGCAGTTGGTCGCAACGGGGCAGAGGTGCCTGCACAATTTCTAAAAACTCCTGCTGAAGGGTGGCCGGGCTGATGGCCAGATCAAACTCCTGGATAAACGCCGCCGCAAACTGATCGAAATCCGTGCGGCCACTTTCAAAATCGACGGTGCTGGGGGCACTCACCCAAAGGCGGTGCAGGTCCTCCATGGGTAGAGGGCGGTTCAGCAGCTTTTCGACTCGATCCTGCCACTGTAGTTCGACCAGAACCCCACCCATATCAGAAACAATGTGCGTAATCATGGTGTCTAGCCTGTGGCTAAATTCCCCGGTTGACGAGTTGGGGCTAGGGCAAGTTTCAGTTTATTAAGCAACCTGAACTTTTATCAACCCCAGGGCCACGGCCGCCCTGCCAGCTAACGCCCAAAGGCTTATGGGGGTGGACTTTGGCCTGGGCTGGGTCGGTAACCTTGAGGCCTGGATGGCCTCCCAGCGGAAAAAATAGTTCACGCTGGCGGCGACGAAAGTTCGGTAGGCTGAAGCTATAGATACCTGGCGGGTCCGCAGGCGCTGCAGGGCGGATCTGCCCAAGATGTTTTACGGGGTTTTAAAACCTATGAATACGCTGTCAAATCCAAGCTTAAAATCCCTCAACTGGTTTGGGGTGATCTTGCTGTCCCTGACCTTTTGGTTCAGCAGCAGTTTACTGATGGACCTGGTCATCATGCCTGGCCTCTTCGTCAGCGGTATGATGAGCCAGGCGGATTTTGGGGCGGCCGGCTACAGCCTGTTTTGGGTGTTTAACCGGCTCGAACTGGTCTGCGCCGCCCTGATCCTCACGGGGTTGCTGGTTGCCCGCCAAGCCCGCGATGATCAGGGGGTGCGGGTGAGTGGGATTCGCAGTCGCTGGGCCGTTGAAATTGCCCTGGCCCTCCTGGCCATTACCCTGGGTCTCACCTACGGCCTATCTCCGGCCATGGCAGCCCTGGGGGCCTCCTTAAGGGCCCTGGACCCGGCGGCGGCTCTACCCGCTGGCATGAACCAGCTCCACGCCCTCTACTTTGGCCTGGAAGCCCTCAAGCTACTGGGCTGTGGCACTTTACTCAGCCTCTTCTTCCAAGACCTGCAGGTGAGCGAAACGTTATAATAGCGACAGCAATCCCTTCCCGCTTCGTAGTCCATGGAACTCCATCTGAAGGTCTGGCGCCAGGCCCGATCTGACTCGCCCGGTCGCTTTGAAACCTACACCGTGGCGGATGCCCATCCAGATATGTCGTTCCTGGAGTTGCTGGATGGGCTGAATGAGCAACTCACCCAGGCTGGGCAAGAGCCCATAGAGTTTGACTACGACTGCCGAGAGGGGATCTGCGGATCCTGCGGCGTCATGATCAACGGTAAGGCCCACGGTGGTCAGCCAAAAACCGCCACCTGCCAGCTTTACCTGCGGCATTTTCAGGCCGGTGATGTGATTACCGTGGAGCCCTGGCGAGCCCAGGCCTGCCCCGTGATTAAAGACCTAGTGGTGGATCGCACCCCCCTGGATCGGATCATGATGGCCGGTGGCTACATTTCGGTGAAAACCGGCTCAGCCCCGGAGGCCAATACCTTACTGGTGGCCAAGGCCGACGCCGATCGGGCCTTTGACTATGCCACCTGTATCGGCTGCGGGGCCTGTGTGGCGGCCTGCCCCAATGCCTCGGCGTCCCTGTTTACGGCGGCCAAAGTGGCCCATCTCTCCCTGCTGCCCCAGGGCCATCCCGAACGCAAAGCCCGGGTTGTCGCCATGGCCGAACAGATGACCCAGGAAGGCTTCGGCGACTGCTCTAACCACGGTGAATGCCAGGCCGTATGCCCCAAGGGTATTTCCATTGATGCGATCAGCCGCATGCGGCGGGAATACCTGCGGGCTCAGTTTTGACCGGAGCGAGGCCGATACTGCCAGAGGCGAATCGTCCCATCCCAGCCGGCACTGACCAGGGCCGGTACGCCATCGGCGGTGGGCACAAAGGCTACGGACCAAACCCAACCGTCGTGGCCCCGGAGAATGGCCACCAACTTGCCCTGGTCAATACGCCACAGGCGAATCGTCCCGTCATTACTGGCGGTGGCCAGAAGGGTGCCCAGGGGGCTAAAGGCAACCCGGTTGACCGCGGCGGAATGGGCCTTGAAACTGGTGATGGCTCGGCCACTATTGAGTTTCCAAAATCGCACCGTGCAGTCGGCGCTGGCGCTGGCCAAGAGCCAGTTATTGGGGCTCACCGCCACGGATAAAACCTCCCCCTGGTGACCCTTGAGAACCCAGTTGGTGCCTTTGCCCATCAGCCGATAGAGGCGAATGGTATGGTCGTGGCTACCGCTCACCAGGGTCGTGCCATCGGCGCTCACCGCCAGGGATCGCACCCAGTGGGAGTGGCCATTAAATCGATGGAGCAGGGTTTGCGTTTTAACCTGCCAGGCACAGATGTGATTATCTTGGCCACCGCTGAACAGGTACTGGCCATCGGCACTAAACACCACCGCCCGCACCCAACTGCTGTGGCCTGCAAGCCGACCCAGGCATTGGCCATTATGCAAATTCCAGAGCCGGACGCTGTTGTCATTGCAGACGCTGGCCAGCAAGCGACTGTCCGGGCTAATGGCCACATCCCGAATCCAAGCCTGGTGCTCGGTCAGGCAATGGAGGAGGTGGCCGGTGGCCAGATTCCAAACTCGCAGGGTTTTATCGCCACTGCCGCTGACTAAAAAGTTGCCATCGCCACTGACCGCTACGGAACGCACCCAACTGGTATGGCCCGTCATCACACGGGTGCACTCCCAACGATGGGCGGTTTGGGGAGAAATCTCCGCCACCACCTGGGGCTCGCCAGGGGACACTGACCGGGTCGAGTCGTTCTCATCCTGAGGGGCAGGGGGATTAGGAACGGCGGCAGGCATGATTGAAGGTTGGTCAGGGAACATAGACTGGGATGAAGCACAACAACCATGGCAACGACGGGGACGCCGCCATCCCCGAGGAACCGCTAGGGGGTGGCAGAACCATAAGGCCTAGGCCCGTAAAAGGGACCGGTTGTGCTTCACTACACCTTCACAGAAACTGATTTCTGAAACTCTAGGGCGTAGCGTGAAATCTATTGCTTAGGCGATACTACCCCGCTTGCGGGCTTCCTTGTAGGAAATACCAATATTTTTAAGCCCCGCCCGCACCATTTCCCGCTCTAGCAGGGCAAAAAATCGAGCCCGATCGCCGCCACGCACCACCGCCTGATTATGGGCTTCGGCCAGGGCCACGGGGTAGCCATAGCCCTTCTGCACCTGGGCTAATACCATCCGCAGGGCCAGGTCACAGCGATCGCGATCCGCCAGTACCCATTCGGGCACCTCCACCCGGGCCACCTCGGCCCCCACATGGAGATAGCAAAAATAAACCCGCTGCGGGCCGTAGAGGTCTAGGATAGCCGCAGAACTGCGCCAAAATGGACTCCGCTGCCCCGGTTCCAAGCAGGTGGCCCAAAACACCGCATCCCGCAGGGGCATAAATCGACCACAGGGGGCGGTGTCTGCCTGCCCCTGGCAATGCCGCTGGCAATCGGGCTGAGGGAACGGGCAGGCGGCTAACCGCAAAAAGTTAAGCGCCTCGCTGCTACGGGAAGCACTGAGATAACCCACCAGAGGAATACCCAACTGCCGGAGTCGATCCCAGGCGGCCAAGATGGGGGGCAGGATGCGATCGCGGGCGGCCGTCGGCAGGGGCTCTAAAAACCAGTAAATCAGCGATCCATCCCCCAGTGCCAGCCGCGGGGGCGGGGCCGGGGGGCTGGCCCCG
>DVEE01000090.1 GCA_015295885.1 Leptolyngbyaceae cyanobacterium M65_K2018_010 | reverse complement strand
TCAGCCTCCTAGAATCCGCCTAAAGTCAATTAATCGAGATGCCTAGTCAATAGAGTGTTATCGCTAACTTTGAATTTCATCGGCATGAATTAAGTGTATTCAATATGTTGAGATTTCGACTTTAACAGTCTAGAGTATGGATAAAATTCATGTAAGTTACGATATCACTTCTTTGGGTCTATATTTTAGTCGAACTGACTCAAATACAGGGATTTATCGTGTTACCCAAGAACTTCTATATGCCATTGCCAAATCTGATAAAATCAATATATTTTTGACGGGAGTTTGCGGAGAAAATGATGCTTTCATAAATGCTGGCTGTGCAGAGTATTGGAGGCTTGCAGCAAGCCGATTTGATGATATTAATTGTTCTGTTCGTTTTTTGTCGACTTATGAAAGCCGACTAAAAATTAAGCGCTTTTACAAAGCCATATACAAACGATATTTTTCTGTGGATTTTCAAAAGAAAAATAAGCTATCCTTGGAGTCTTTTGCTGTTCGAATTCCCCTAAAGTTAGTTGAATTGAGTCAACTTACACTATTTGACACTTATAAGACTTTTGATTATACCAACAATCTTGATATATTTCATTCGACTTACTACGCTCTTCCTCCAAAGGATCTAACCAAGAATCTTTCTAGGCTTCTGATGGTTCATGATTTGATCCCCATTAAGGCAACTGAGTTTGTGTCTAAGGGTTTGGATACTTACTTCTACAAAATCTTGAACAGTATAGATGTCAAAACTGACTGGATCGTTTGCAACTCCGAATTTACCCGACAAGAGTTCTGCGAATATACAAACTTTCCTTTAGAAAAAACTTTTGTTACCCCTCTAGGAGCTGATAGACACTTCTCCCCAGTTCAAGACCAAAGCATTATACATTCCTCGAAAGGCAAATACCATATTCCTGACGAACCATATTTTCTCTGTCTTGCTAGCCAGCTTGAGCCAAGGAAAAATATTCTGCATCTGATTGAGTCATTCATTCAACTAATTCGAGAAAATCCAAGCATCACAGTCAACCTAGTGCTTGCTGGTTCACTAAGATATCGAAGAAATGATCTAGAAAAGGCTAAACAAATTTATCCTGAGTTTGGCCGTAGAGTTATCTTGACAGGGTATGTATCTGATGATGATCTGGTCCCTCTTTACTGCGGTGCAGTAGCATTCATTTTTCCATCTCTCTATGAAGGATTTGGGATGCCTGTCCTAGAGGCTATGCAAACAGGAGTACCTGTTATTTCATCCAATGCAACCTCTCTACCTGAAGTAGCAGGAGATGCTGCCATTCTTGTTGACCCCAAGAATAAAGATTCCCTGTGTCAGGCCATGTTTGAGGTCTTGAATGATCAGCAGTTGCGTCAAGAGATGATTAGAAAAGGCTTTGAGCAGGCTAGTAAGTTCAGTTGGGAAAAGTGTGCTGAGCAAACCATAGATATTTATAAAATTATGCTGGCTAACCGGTGATTTCCCGATAAGGCATTCTTGTATGAGAGTTGTTTATGATATATCAGTATTGGGTAGAGGCTGCCTTGACTCACGCTCAAGAACAGGCATATTCCGCTCGGTAGAGTCCCTGTTAATTGCACTGTACAATAGTGACCAGATTGATTTAACAGTCACGGCGCTGACCAGTAAACAGCACCAGTGGGATAGCATTTTAGCGAAGGAATATATTAGGTCTCAACCCTTCAGTTTAGAAGCCATTTTTCAATCTGCTTATCAGAGTCAATTTAACTTAGATAGCCTGTATGATAAGCTTCGCCTTTTCCAAAAAGGTATTATAGAAAAATCGAATTATCAGAATATTGTTCTGTATCGTTTTAACAGGTTGATAAAGTATTTGGCCTTTTCCATTACCTCTTGGGATTACAGATGCACTTTTGAGCCATCTAAGTACCAAGTTTTTCATTCCCCCTTTTTCAGACTGCCAGCCGTTGATAAAACCCGATCGCTGTCTCGAATAATTACCATCCATGATTTAATACCTCTTCTTTATCCTAATTTTGTAACCCTAAAAAACAAGTCACTATTTCGAGAGATATTGAGTAGCATTAATCCGGGCAAAGATTGGGTTATATGCAACTCAAGCAGTACTAAGAATGATTTTTGCGACTATTCAAAAATCTCGACGGATAGAGTTTTCGTTACACCTTTTGCAGCAGATAAATTTTTTTTTAGGGTGAGTGACCGCGATTTGATAAAGCTGGTAATGGATAAGTATCAGATCTCCCATGCTCCATATTTGTTAAGTATATGTACTCTTGAGCCTAGGAAAAATTTAGCATTTCTAGTTTCATGCTTCAACCAGCTTCTTCATGAGGAACCGAATCTAGATATAAATCTAGTCTTAGTTGGGGCGGTTGGCTGGAGTAATGAGCAGCTCTTTGAGAAGCTAGCAGCCTCTGAGGTATTAAGGTCAAGGGTTATTTTTACCGGTTATGTTCCCGATGATGAGCTGAGTGCTCTTTATACTGGAGCTACTGCCTTCTTATTTCCCTCCTTATATGAAGGGTTCGGCCTGCCCCCCCTAGAAGCCATGCAATGCGGCGTCCCTGTCATTACCTCCAACACCAGTTCCTTGCCAGAGGTCGTGGGAGATGCCGGCATTATGATCGACCCTACTGACGAGGATGCGCTCTGCCAGGCTATTCTTAACCTGGTCAATAACGAACAACTCAGGGCTGAGCTTTCCCAGAAGGGTTTGGAGCGGGCTAAGCAATTTAGTTGGGCTAAATGCGCTGAGCAAACCGTTGAAGTCTATCGCATCGCCGCTGAAAACCCCCCATGAACCTGCTCTTCACCCTCACTGCCTACCCCCCCTACATTGGCGGTGCCCAGCTTCATCAACACCTTTTAGCCCAGCAGTTACAAGCCACCCACCCCATTCGAGTGGCCACTTTTTGGAACCACAACCGCACCGACTGGCTGCTGGGCACCACCCTCAAGGCCCACAGTCAGCCCTACGACTACGAGATAGACGGTATCCCCGTCCGGCGGCTGGGCTTTAGCTGGGTAGATAAGTTGCGCCTGGCCCCCTGGCTGCCGCTGTATTATCCCCTCATGGGGGTGGCTCTACCCCCCATCGCCCAGGTGATGGCTGAGCAACTGGAACCCCTGGCCAAAGCCAGTGATCTAATCCACAATGTTCGCATTGGCCGCGAAGGGCTCACCTACGCCTCCCTCCAGGTGGCCCGACGGCAGGATATTCCCTTTGTGTTTACCCCCGTCCACCATCCCCGCTGGGTGGGCTGGCGCTACCGGGAATACCTGAAGCTCTACCGCCAGGCCGATGCATTGATTGTTCTGACCCAAACTGAAAAGCAGGTTTTGACCGATCTGGGTGTTGCTCCAGAGCATATCCATGTCACGGGCATTGGCCCCGTCCTGGCTCCCCAGGCCGATCCGGCCGCCTTTCGGGCCGCTCACCAGCTCACCGGGCCGGTGGTGCTGTTTTTGGGCCAGCACTACCCCTACAAGGGTTACCGCCAGGTACTCGCGGCCACCGCCGCGGTGTGGGCTCAGCAACCGGACACTCACTTTGTCTTCATCGGCCCGCCGGTCAAAGCTTCTGAAGCGGTCTTTGCCCAGTTCCCTGACCCTCGCATTCATCGTCTGGGGGCGGTTTCCCTTCAGGAAAAGACCAATGCCTTGGCCGCCTGCGACCTGCTCTGCGTACCCTCCAGCCAGGAGAGCTTTGGGGGCGTGTACACGGAAGCCTGGAGTTTTGAGAAACCGGTAATTGGTTGTGCCATACCAGCGGTAGCGGAGGTGGTTAGCGACGGCCAGGATGGTTATTTGGTCAAGCAGGCTGCTGGGGAAATTAGCGATCGCATCCTTGACCTACTCAACCACCCCGACCAAGCCCATCGCCTGGGCCAGGCTGGTTACGCAAAAGTGCAGCAGCGCTACAGTTGGCCCCGGTTGGCCCAGAAAACCCTGGCGGTTTACCAGACGCTAACGTCAAACCCCTAACCCTGGGTTGCCCTGGGCCGATCAATTCCCAGAGCGGCTTATTCCTGGGGACCAGTATGCCCCCCAAGATCTGCTACGGTTGGGAGGGTAATAGCAAATGGTCAACCATGAACCTACTCTGCGTCAGCAATGGCCACGGGGAAGATACCATTGCGGTGCGGGTTTTAAAGGAACTACGGCAACTGCCGGGGGCTCCTAGCCTGGCGGCCCTGCCAATTGTAGGGGAGGGGGTTAGCTTTCAAAGGGCTGGCATTGCCATCGCGGGTCCGACCCGATCCATGCCCTCGGGGGGGTTTATCTATATGGATAAACGACAGGTAGTGCGCGACCTGCAGGGGGGACTGCTGGGGCTCACCATTAGCCAGTTCAAAGCCCTACGCCAGTGGGCCCAGGCCGGGGGAAAAATTTTGGCCGTGGGGGATGTGGTGCCCCTGGCCCTAGCCTGGGCGAGCGGAGCTGAGTACGTCTTCATTGGCACCGCCAAGTCAGAATACCTGGTGCGCGATGAAACCGGTCGATTGCCCAATTGTCCCTGGTTAGAGGGCTATGCAGGATCCATTTATCAACCCTGGGAATGCTGGCTGATGGGGCATGCCCGTTGCCAGGGGGTGTTTGTGCGGGACCAGATCACCGCCGATTACCTGCAAAAGCAACAGGTGCCAGCCCAGTATGCGGGTAACCCGATGATGGATGGTCTGGAATCTTCGGCGGCTAAACTGGCCACCCTGACGGCGGCCTTTCCCTCGGCAGAGGCGGTGGTGACCCTGGTGCTGCTGCCCGGTTCCCGAGCCCCAGAAGCCTTTGAAAACTGGCAACGCATCTTGTTGGCCCTAGACAGTGTAGGGGCCAACTTTCCAGATCGGCACCTGCGGTTATTGGCTGCGATCGCCCCTGCCCTCAATCTGGCGGTGCTAAAAGAAGCCCTGGTGGAAGGCGGGTGGCAACCGGAACCGGGAACCTACCCCACCTACAGCCGCCAGAACCTACGGCTGATTCTCACCAGCGATGCCTTTGCCGAATGCTTACATTTAGCGGATGCCGCCATTGCCACCGCTGGTACCGCCACCGAACAGGTGGTAGGGCTGGGCAAGCCAGCCTTTACCCTACCTGGGCCTGGCCCCCAGTTTACCTACGCCTTTGCTGAGGCCCAATCCCGCCTGCTCGGGGCTTCGATCATTCTGGTGCCCCAGCCCCAACAGATGGGTGCCGCCCTTGCCACCTGCCTGCAAGACCAGGCCAGACTGCAACGGATTGCCCTCAATGGTCGCCAGCGCATGGGACAACCGGGAGCGGCTCGCCAGATTGCCCTGTGCCTGAACCAAATCTACGCGGCTCCGGCCCTGGGAGAGTGGGTCAAGCCCGGTGCCGGAGGCAGTTAGGCTCAGGGGTCGAGATTGCGCCGGGGATCGCCGTAGCGATACTCCCCTGCTTGCAGGCGGACTTTGGTGGCCAGGGTAGGCGGCGCTGGGGCCACCCCCCAGTGGGCCTGAAGGGCTTGCAGGAATTGGTCCTGCTGGACACGCAGGTCTGGGATAGCCCAACCCCGATTAATAATGGCAAACCATACCGGCCCCCGGTCAGCGGTGGGCACCATGCCAGCCAGGGCGCTGACCTCCGCCAGGCTACCGGTTTTAACGGCGGAATCCGCCGATCAATCAAAGTGCCAATATCTTCTCCCGCCACCGGCAACAGATCAGCGATGGAGTAGCCTTGCTGGGCTAGCTCCTGCTGCAGGGCCACGGTCATGGCTACGGCGGCCCGGGCCGACATTTGATTATTCATGCCCAGGCCCGATCCATTCACCAAGCTCAGCTCCCCAGGGGGCAGATCGGCCATGGCCGTCGCCGTTTCCGTCACGACTCGGGCGCCTCCCACCAGATCGGCCACCTGTTCCGACATGACGTTATTGCTGTAGATATTCATGGCTTTGAGAATAGCCACCAGGGGCAGGGATTGGTGACGGACGACCCAGGTGGGCGGAGTAGCTAGGGCGGCGGGGGGCAGGCGGCGAACCTGGCCGTCGATGCGCAGGGAAGGCTGGGCTGTACCAGGATCTAGCTTCCGGTAGGCCTGCCAGACTTCGCCCGTCCAGGTGGCGGTGGTCATCACCTGTTTCAGATCCGTGGCGGCGGTCTGGGGATCTTCCCTAAAGTTCATGGTAAAGGGGCCAACCACCAGCAAATCCCCGGTCACCCGCTGCAGGCCCAGTTCCTGCAAACGGTTAGCTAGGGCGATCCCCTCTTCCCAGACAAAGAGGGGATCGCCACTGCCCTGGATGACTAGATCGCCCTCTAAAATGCCATTTTCAAGGCGGCCCTGGAGACCCACCAGGGTTTCAAAACGGTGGTCGAGGGGCCAGTTTTTGAGGGCGGCCAGGCTGGTGGCCAATTTGGTCAGGGATGCTGCCGGTAGGGGCACATGACCTTGATGTTGGGCAATGGCGCTGTTTCCCGCTTGAATCCAAATGCCCTGGGCCGGTAGAGACCAACCCTGGCGCCGTAGGCCGTCCAGGTATTGGGCCAGGATCTGATCAACGACCGGATCCCGACTCAGACCGGCGATCCAGGGCGATCGCCATTCCACCTGCAAATTTTCCCTTTCCAACCCCAAGGGCTGAATCAACTGGGGGGTAGCTGGGCCCAGCAAAATCGAAAACAGGCCCAGGGGCATGGCGAGTAGGGGCTTAAGAGCCAGGGGCACAACCAATCCTCAACGCTGTCACAGATCCATAGGGCGGATTCCTCACCCAAGATACACCAGGAGTCGCGAAATGGCGGAGCCGCCCCAGGCAGAAGTGCTTTCAATTTTGTCGGCTCCCTAGGTACACTGGAATCTAAGGAAAGGGTGCGCTGACTTGTTACAGTAGAGCCATTCTGGTGGGCCAGGGTTGTACGTCCTCTTGGGAACTCGGAGTGTTGTCAATGAGCGAACAAAATTCCTACGAACTGCTCGGACTGACCGAAGCCTCTAGCTTTGAGGAAATTCAGGAGGCTCGCGATCGCCTGATTGACGCCTGTGGCGATGAACCCAAGCAAAAAGCTGAGATTGAAGCGGCCTACGACGCCATTTTGATGGAGCGGCTGAGGCTGCGCCAGGAAGGCAAGATCAAGGTGCCGGATCGGATTCGGTTTGCGGAAAATAACCCGGAGCCCTCCGCTGCACCCAAGCCCACCCCTAAGCTACCCCGTCCCGATTGGTTGGCGGGTCTGGTCGATACCCCCAGCCGTGACGATGTGCTGTGGCCGGCTATTACCTTTGGTGGCCTGGCCCTGTTAGGGTTTTATGCGCCCTCCCTGGCTTTGGCGGTAGCGATCGGATCGGCAATTTACTTTCTTAATCGCAAGGAAAATCGGTTCTGGCGGTCGGTGCTGCTGACCCTGGCCGGGTTAGCCGCAGGATTAGTGCTGGGCCTCACCGTCGGGCAACTGTTAATTCCCCAGGGGGTGCAGTTGGCCTGGGCCACTCCCGACGCCCTGGCGGCGGCTATTACCTGCCTGCTGCTGTGGACAATCAGCAGTTTTCTGCGCTAGGGCCTCTGCGCTAGGGCCTAGGCTCCCTCCTGCCACGGCTGGAGGGGGCTAGTCTCACCCTTTAGAAAATTTTTGGAAAGGAAGATACCAGCCTGACTGCCCGGCGTTGGGGAAAGGATTGTTCAGCCTTCACCCCAAGCGCTGCCGTTCGGCGGGTCAGTGCGCCTGATTTGACCTTCCATATCGGCGATTTCCAGGCGGGTTTTGATCACCGTATCGGGGTTCAGGCTGATCGAGTCGATACCCTGCTCCACCAGAAAACGGGCAAATTCCGGGTAGTCGCTGGGGCCTTGACCACAGATGC
>DVEE01000342.1 GCA_015295885.1 Leptolyngbyaceae cyanobacterium M65_K2018_010 | reverse complement strand
TGAGCTAGTTGCCGCGCCAGTGGGGTACGTCGGTGAAGGAGCAGCATCGGTGGCGTCCCCCATCTCGGTCGCCTACACCCAGACCACCCCAGCCGAGGAATCCTCTGTCGCTACCCCGGCCGCCTACGCTGAGTCCACCCCCCAGACCGATGCGTCTCCTCAACCCACGCCAGTAGCGGCGACCATTCCTACCCCTGAGTCGGGCAGCCCAATGCCCCTGCGGGTTGGGGGGATTGACCTGAATGATCCGAAGTTGTGGGACTACGGCGATCGCATCCTTTGCGTTACGCCAGTCCGCACGATCATTCGTCGGGAGGAAGAAATTGTTCTCATTCGCCGGGTGCGAAAGGTAGAGGAGATGGATGCTAGCCCCGCTTGCCCCGTCAACACTACACCTTTGAATCCGCCCCCCCACCAGAGTTAGGACCTAGGTCGTTTAATGCTACCCCTCCCCCTGGCCATCCTGGTTCTCATCGGTTTGGGGCTGCTAATGCTACTGGCCCTAGTGTGGAGTGGGTCGCATTCTGAGCCGGTGACGATCGCTACGGCTGAGGGGGAGAGCCCAAATTCCCCCTCAGCTTTGCCAAAGCAACCATCTTCGACGATGGGCTCAGCCCCAGACTCCTTGACTCACCCATCCCCCCCTGCCATGGTGCCAGAACCGCCGATACCCTAGCTCACCCATCGCCACCACCGGGCCTAGAGGCTGGAGCCCTAGCTACCCCAGGGCCGGGGACTGACTCTAGGAAGCAGGAAAATCCAGTCATCGAGGTGGCCGCTCCGATTCCACCGCTGGCCGAGGAGGGACCTGTGGCTCTCGGAATTTCAGCCCCAGATCAGTTGCAAACCTCCTCCCCCGGCGAGGCGATTGAAACGGTGAAACCGGCGAACAGCCTGGATTCAGCCAGTGCAGCGGTTGATGTGGCCCACCCATCGACTGTAACCATCCTGCCCGATGCCTATGCGTTGGGAAATGCCGCCTTTGCCCAGGGGGATTATCGCCAGGCCCTAGATTACTACAACCAGACCTTGGCCGATGCCCCTAACCTGGCTGAGGCTTACAACAACCGAGGCAATGTGTTCTATTGCCTGGGGCAATGGGAGGAGGCGATCGCCGACTACACCCAGGCATTCACCCTGCGGTCCAATTACCCGAGAGCTCACTTTAACTGTGGCAATGCCTACTATGCAATGGGGAATGTGGCTGCCGCCTTAGCCAGTTTTAGTCAGGCTGTTGAGCAGGATCCTAACTACAGCGAGGCCTATAACAACCGGGGTAATTGCTACACCCGCCTTAAGCAATACCAAGAGGCCATGGATGACTTTGATCGGGCCTTAGCCCTTGACCCCCAGTTTACCCAGGCCCAAAACAGCATTGGCAACCTCTACTACCAGATCAACCAATACGACGAGGCCCTGGCTAGCTACCACCAATCCTTGGTCCTCAACCCCAATCAACCCGAAGCTTACAATAATCGAGGCAATGTTTACCTGGCCCAGGGAGAGTATAGCCTCGCCATCGAAAACTATAATCAGGCGCTGGCCCTCAACGCCGACTATGCCGAAGCCTACTATAACCGTGGTCTAGCCCATCGCCGCCTAGGCCACAACCCAGAAGCCCAGGCCGATCTGCACCAAGCCCTCAGCCTGGCCCAAGCCCAACAGAATCTGGCCCTGGTGCGCGAAATCCAAGCTACCCCTCGCTAGGTTCAGGCCTGTGCCCAGGCAAAGGGGCAGGATTCATCGGCCATGGGGGTGACATCGATGGCCATGCGGTAGTGGTCAACCCCCTGAATCACCGTTGGTTGGTTGAGATCATGCAGGATCAAGGTGTCTCCCTGAGCCGGCGGGGCTTGAAAAAATACCAACCCCCCATCCTGACTAAAGGGAGGTTTGCCCCAACCGATG
>DVEE01000094.1 GCA_015295885.1 Leptolyngbyaceae cyanobacterium M65_K2018_010 | reverse complement strand
ACCCGGCTCAGTTTGGTCGGCCAGGTCTCTGCCCAGGACTCTAACCTGACCATTCAGGCTGAGAGTGTGCCCCTGACGGCTGCCGCCAATTTGCTCGAAACTCCCTTTGAGGTCAACGGTTTACTGAATCTCAAGGCTAATCTCACCGGTTCTTACACCAACCCTAACCTCGTGGGTAGTTTTGCCGTTGACCAGGCCAGTATCAATCAGCAGGATATCCAGGACATCAGCAGTACCTTTCAATACCAGGATGCCTACTTCAGCCTGTCGGGACGTATCCTGGGCCCGGCGGCCGAACCCTTGCTGTTTTCCGGTAGGGTGCCCTACGCCCTACCGTTTATGACGGTAAAACCTGAGGGTAATGAAATTGCTCTCCAGGCCAGTCTTAAGGATGAGGCCCTATCGCTAGTGAGCGTGATCACACCGGAACTACTGTGGGGGGGTGGCACCGCCCGCATTGACCTGCGGATTGGGGGCAGCCTCAGTCGCCCCCTGGCCAATGGTCAAATTACCTTTGACCAAGCTACGTTTAATCTCCCTAGTTTTGAGGTATCGCTGAATAACCTGAGCGGTGACATTCAGTTGCTGGGTACCCAAGTGCAGGTAGGGTCTCTGACGGGCAACCTGCTGGATGGAAATTTTGCACTGACCGGCAACCTGCCCTTAACCATCAGAGATGTCTCGCCAACGGACCAGGGGTTCCAATTGGCTCTGGATAATATCCACTTGGAGTTTTTCAATGAGGTCAGCAGCTATATCAACGGCACGCTGACGGTCACCAACGCCCTATTGGCTCCGACCTTGGGGGGAGATGTGCGTCTCCAAAACACCCAGGTAACGGTTGGACCGCAGTTGCTAAACCTGGTTCAGGATTTGCGTAGGCAAACCAGTGTGGCGGAAATCCGGGCTGATCTGGCTAGGGTGACCAGAATTTTTCCGGTGCGAGTCAAAGACCTACAGGTCGCCCTAGAGCCAACCCTAGTCAAAGCTCCACCGCTACTTTCGTTTAATCTACAGGGGGCTTTGGCCCTGAGTGGCCCGATTCCTGGCCTCTATGCCAATGGCCGGATCGACCTGGAGGAGGGCTGGGTGAATACGATCACCGCTGAGTTTTTCCTGCAGAATGGCTACGACAACGTCATTTTGTTCCGGCCTGAGTACAAGCTGGACCCCTACCTGGATCTGGTGATGGAGGCCAGTGTGCCCCTGCAGCGCAGCTACGCCATTAACCGGCCCCAAATTACCGAGGGAGCGGCGGAAATTCCGGCCATTGACCGTTTAGGAAGTAACACTATCTTTGACGAGTTACTCATTGAGGCGCGGGTGAAGGGGTTGGCCTCTCGGTTTTTTGAAAATTTACAGCTCACCAGCAACCCACCCTACTCCCAAACCCAATTACTCAGTATGGTATCGGGGGGCTATCTATCGGATTTAGGCGGGGCAGAACCTAGCCTGGCCCTGGGGGCTAATTTAATCACCGCCCTAACCGCTGATACCCAGGATGCTATCGGTAGAGCGTTAGGGGTCAGGCGCTTTCGGTTAGGGGCCTCCACCATTCAACCGACCCCGACCGGGGATACCTTTGGCTATGGCCTTGGGCTTAACCTAGGCATTTCTGATAACCTGAGCCTGAATTTCGTTCAGGTTTTGAACCAGGCCCAACCCAGTCAACTGAATGCTCGCTACCGATTTGATCAGCACTGGTCCCTGGAAGGCTCCAGTAGCCTTGGGGATGACCATCGCATTTTTGTAAGGTATCGACTTAGCTTTTAATAAAGCTTTAGAAAAGCTTACCAACAGGCCGTTAGAGAAAATTGTCTCTACAATAGAGACAGTTGGGAATGTGGCACACTCCCCATTGATGGATAAAATTTCAGCGTGTTGATTTTTTACCTCTAAAGCAGCGAC
>DVEE01000322.1 GCA_015295885.1 Leptolyngbyaceae cyanobacterium M65_K2018_010 | reverse complement strand
GTTTACGGTGGCAGTGGCGAAGGACCGGGCCATTGAATCGCTCATGCAGGTGGGCGATCAGTTTGTACTCAACATCCTGGAAGAGGGTAAACATTTGCCTCTCATGAAGCATTTCCTCAAGCGATTTGCCCCCGGTGCCGATCGCTTTGCCGGAGTTCGGACTCGCCCCGCCCACAACGGCTCCCCGATTCTGGCCGATGCCCTGGCCTATCTAGAGTGCGAGGTTGCTAGGCGCATGGAGGTTAGCGATCACTGGATTGTTTACTGCACCGTTCAGGACGGCAAGGTCTCCCATCCTGACGGATTGACGGCGGTACACCACCGCAAAGTTGGCAATTACTACTAAACCGCTGATTGCAAAGTCTTATTGAAAAACACAACAAACCTTGTCAACTCGTAAAGGTTCAAGGGAGAGCCGGGCGGTTAGTCGATAACTTCAGGACAATGGGTGCAGACGTGGGATTCACGCCACGGTTTTGTCTAGATCCGTGACCAACATTGACGAAGGAATAGATCCATGACTACCCCAAAAGAAGTGTTTGAACACCTTGGGCAACTGGAGCAGGTGGATACGGTGCAAAGCGCTACCTACCGGGAAGAAGCCCAGGAGGTGTTAGCCGATACCAGTGTCAGCTTACCCCTGCGCCAGGCGATTGCCGATCGACTCAACCAGGCCAACCATGACCTAGCACTGCACACCGCAGGCAGCGAAGATAGTTACTAGGGGGGCAATCATGCTCCGTCGGGTGGCATGACCACGGGTTTTTCCCAGCAAATCAGCACAATGCAGCCCTCCGGGCTAGCCACTTGATGGTGGCTACCGGGAGGGTTGATGGTTAGGGTGCCCGCCCGGCAGTGGCCGTGATCGTCTGCTTGGGAGCCTGACAGTACCAGGATTTGCTCGAACCCAGGATGGGCATGGCGAGGAATCTCTGCCCCGGGCTGATAGCGCAGTAACGCGACCCGGTGCTGAGTTTCTGGAGCCTGATAGAGGGGGTAAATATCAACCCCTGGGCGAAAGGGCTGCCAGGCTAATTGGTCCGGGTTGGCAGCGATTTGAATCTTATCGAGCCGGATCGGGATGGAGTTTGCAGGAACCATGATTCTCTCTAGGGCGGCAGGCGATACAGTAGGTTATAGCAGGCTTGTTCTGACCAGAAAGTTTAGCCTGGTCCGATTGGGATTAAGGGGCAAGGGAGCTTTGGGGAGGAGGGAAAACCAATGGCACACCGCAAAGGTTTACGGGGTTGGATGATCTGGGCTGTGGGTCTGGGGGCAGGGGTGCTGCTGGCCTTACTGGGTCTGGGGGAATCTCCAGCGGTGGCGGCGCCGGCACCGACTCAATTGCCGGCCATCACAGTGACTATTCACCTGGGCACCAAGGCGGGGGATCTACGGTTTCAGCCGGATCATCTCGTCTTTGAAGCCGGGCAACGATACCAGTTGGTTTTGGATAATCCCAGCCCACAAAAGCACTACTTTACAGCCAAAGACTTTGCCGACGCCCTCTGGAGCCAAAAGGTGGAAGCCGGCGGTGTAGAAGTTAAGGGGGCCATCCATGAGCTGGAGCTTAAACCTGGAGCGGTAGCCGAGTGGGTCTTTATTCCCCAAAAATCGGGTCTTTACGAGCTGCATTGCTCCATCCCAGGCCATGCAGAAGCCGGGATGGTGGGCCAAATTGAAGTCAAAGATCCCGCTTAGCATCTTGGCTAGTTCAGCTAGAACGCCGGTACAGCCACCCGGTTTCTCGATCAGCATGTAGGTTCTGTGGTTAGAACGGCGACTCAGGGAGCGGGGGTCTAGCCGGACTGTACCATTGCTCTAGTCCACCTCATTATGGTTTCCCTATGAGGTCTGTTTCCCCTTTCCTGCCCTCCGATCCCCTACAGGAGTCTCGGCGTCTGCCCCTGCCGGTGCTGCTGAACCAGGTGGTTTCCCAAGAGGCACACCGCCATGAGCTTAAGCTGGCCTACGTGCGAGCCATTGTGTTGCTGATCTCCCTCGGGTTAGATGTGGCCGTGTTCCTGTTTCCCCAACCTTTAATCGGTCAGGCACAGGTGCCCCCAACGGTGATGATCATCAGTCTGTGCGCTAGCCTGTTTGCCCTGGGGTTAATCAGGATGTTACAGCGGGCCCCCACCCCGGTCAGCCTGGGCCTAGGGCAATGCGCCATCCCGGTGTTTGACAGCCTGCTGCTATGGGCCTTTATCACTAACATCTGGCGGGTGTTGGGCGCCAGTCAGCCCTTAATTATCAGCAATATTGCCGCCTTCTGTTGTCTGTTAGCGGTATCGGGCGGTATGCGCCTGACTCGCCGGGCCTCGCTGCTGACCACCGCCCTAGCCCTGGCCAATTTTCTCTATGCCGCCCGGTTATTTGGGCTCAATTTAGCGATCGCCCTGTTTGCGGCCTTCACTATTTTGGGGACGGGGTTTGTGGGCATGGGGATGGCGACGATTGTGCGTCGGCACGTTAAGAATGAAGCGGGTCGAGTGGTGATGGAGCGGTTTTTACCCCGGCCCGTGGTCGAGGCGGCCTTTGAGGCCCCCCTAGACCTGCTGCAACAGCCACAACGCTGTGAAGTCACGGTGGTGGTCACTGATTTGCGGGACTTTACTCAGTTCGCGGAGGATCAAGATCCCCAAGCCGTCATGGACTTTTTGAACCGCTACCAGGGGTGGCTAGCCGGTTTGGTGGAACAGCATGGGGGATGGGTGGATAAGTTTATGGGGGATGGCATGCTGGCGGTTTTTGGCGCCCCAGAGCCTTTGGATGACCATGCGGAAAGGGCTCTGGCCGCCGCGATCGCTATGGATCAAGCCATTCACCAGATTTCGCCCCTGGCCATGGGCATTGGCCTACACTCTGGCCCGGTGGTGGCTGGCTGTTTGGGGACTGGCGGGCATCTTGAATTTACGGTCATCGGCGATACGGTGAATGTCGCAGCCCGCATTGAAGCCATGACTAAACAGCATCCCCATGCTCTGTTGCTCAGCCAGGCCACTGCCCAACGCCTACCGGGCAAACCGCTCAAGTCTCTTGGGGAACACCCTATTCGGGGTCGTCTAGAAACTGTGGAATTGTTTACCCTGTCCAGACCTGGGCGGGCGGTCTAAATTTGGCTCAGACGGCTCGGCCAGGCCCGATGGGGGCTTCGGTGAGCCTAGTGCCAAGTGGCCAGCCCTAGCCAAGAACTGGGGGCCAAGTGGTGAGTCGGACCCTTTATCCCTGTTTTCCAGGGGGTCGCGACTCATCCGCCCCACCGCCCTCTCTGGCCATCTTCCTCACTAGCCCTAGACCCCAGAATGGGTATGGGCCAGCCCGGGGGGAGGTTCAGCTAGAGCTTTGAGCACCTCTAGAAAGCTGTAGATCGCGGGAGTGTGTAAGGCATCGGCTAGCAGGGCCGCCCCAATCACCCGGGTCAGGGGGACTGGTAAAGAAAAGACCTGAACCCCGGCCGGAATCGGCTCAGCGGCAAGACGGGGGAGAATACTGCCGCCAATCCCCTGGGCCACCAGGTTCACAATGGTGGTGTCCGTTTCCACTTCGGAAATCACGTTAAGCGCACAGCCATGGGCTTGCAGATGGTCGTAAACATCCCGCATCATCACTCGTTCCATGGGCGGCATAATCATGGGTTGGTGGGCCAGTTCTGCCCAGGTGAGCGTGTCTCCGGTCGCTTGAAAAAGGGCGGGTAGAAGAACCACGTACTCATTTTCTAGGATCTGCCAAGTCTCAAAGTCGGCGGCGGCCGGTAAGACGGTCAGCCCGATATCTGCTTTTCCCTGGCGGAGAGCCTTTTCCACCTCCCGATAGTTGTCGTGCTCGCTCAGGTTGACCACGATATCTGGATAGCGTTGGTTGAACTGGGCAATGGCCTGGGGCAACAGATGGATAGCCACGCTCCGAAAGGAGGCCACCCTCACCTGGCCTCCCTTCAGTCCCTTGGTCAGCTCGGCCTCTTCGGCAATGGCCTCGGCCTCTTGCAAAATGATGCGGGCATGGCGGACAATGCGATCGCCCACGGGGGTTAACTGGGCTCCGTGGCGGCCGCGGCTAAATAACACCACCCCCAAATGCTCCTCTAGGGCCGCAATGCTGTGACTGACCGCCGATTGGGACAGATCTAACCCTAGGGCAGCCTCACTGAAGCTCAGGTGGTCAGCTACAGCCACCAACACCCGCAACTGGGATAGTTTCATTTGGTTCTGGGCATGGTCTCTCATGACGGTGGGACAAGGGTAAGGCTGCCAAGACCATAGCGGGTTCGCCTGGAATGTTTTCTATCATCTGCCACAGATGGCCACTGCCGATGCTTGCTCACCCCCCCATACCTTTTTGCCCAGCTTCTTTCGCCTGGCCGGGGTGAATATTCTTTCGAACCTGATGGTGCCCCTGGCTAGTTTGGTGGATACGGCATTTTTGGGGCATTTAGCGGAGATCCACCACCTCGGCGGGGTGGCCTTGGCCTCGGTTATTTTTAACGTGGTGTACTGGAGCTTCGGGTTCTTGCGCATGGGGACCACAGGTACCACCGCCCAGGCCAGAGGGCGTGAAGATGAGCCAGAAACCTGGTTAATTCTGCTACGCAATGGCTTGCTGGCCCTGGGGTTGGGCCTAGCCCTGCTAGCCCTGCAGGGCCCCCTGGGAGCGGTGGGCTTTGCTCTGCTCCAGGCGGATGCCGAGGTCAAGGCCGCCGGCTATGCCTTTTTTAGCGCGCGCATTTGGGATGCCCCGGCGGTGCTAATCAATCTAGTGGTGTTGGGCTGGTTTTTGGGGCGAGCCCAGGGGCGACCGGTTTTGTTGATTTCGATGGTAGGCCACAGCAGCAACGTAGCATTCAACTATATTTTCATTCGGCAACTGGGCTGGGCCAGTGCCGGCGCTGGCCTGGGTACGGCTCTGAGCCAATACGTGATGTTGAGCCTGGGGGCGGTGCTGATTGGGCGCCAGGGCGGGGGGCGATGGCTACGGCGGGTATTGCCCCAGGTGTGGAATCCCCCCGCGCTGAGAGGGCTATTTTTACTCAACCGCGATTTGTTGATTCGCACCTTTGCCCTGATTCTCAGCTTTGCATTGTTTACCAACTTTAGCGCCGCCCTGGGCCGCCAAACCCTGGCCGCCAATACTCTGCTATTGCAGGTGGTGACCCTGGCCGCTTATTTCATTGATGGCCTTGCCTTTGCTACGGAAAGCTTTGCCGGTCGCTACTACGGCCAGGGCGATCCGACCCAGCTCAAGCGTTTGCTCTGGGTAGGCGGTATTACCAGTGTCACCATCGCCCTTACCGTTGCGATCGCGTTTGTGGGGTTTCCCCAAGCGCTATTTGGCTTACTGACCAGCCACCGTGGAGTCATAGCCCTGGTGACGGCCTATGTGGGGTGGTTAATTCCAATCCTGGGCCTGGGGGCGATCGCCTATCTGCTAGACGGCTACTTTTTAGGCCTGACGGCGCGACAAATCCTTCGCAATGCCACTCTACTGGCTGCCCTAGGGGGGTTCTTGCCCCTGGCCCTGGTGGCTCAAGCCATGGCCAGCCCCCATCTACTTTGGTTGGCCCTGACGGGGTTGATGGCGGCCCGGGCCCTTACCTTGGCTTGGGCAGTGCCCTCAACCCTGCATTCACCTCTTTCTGATCAATCTTGCCATGGTCCTTAAATGTTCGGTCTACATCGCCACCAGCGTGGATGGCTTTATTGCCAGGCCCGACGGCGATATTACCTGGCTGGAACAGCCCGAATATAGGGCCACCCCCCTTCAGGGTTTAACCTACGAAGACTTCATTGCCAGCGTAGATGCCCTGGTCATGGGGCGTAACACCTTTGAAAAGGTTCTGACCTTTGGGGATTGGCCCTACCAAAACCTGCCCGTTGTGGTGCTGACCCAGCGCCCCCTAGGGGTGCCTACCTACCTGGCTGCCAGGGTAAAGGTGGCCACGGGCCCACCGGCGGCCATTGTCGCCCAACTGGCAGCGGCGGGCAAACAGCATCTGTATATCGATGGCGGTGTCACAATTCAGAGGTTTCTGCGGGCCGGGTTAATTGATGAAATCACCCTCACCTACATCCCAGTTTTGCTGGGCCAGGGCATTCCCTTGTTTGCCCTAGGTGAGCTAGAGCGATCGCTGCAATTAATCGCCGCCACCACCTCTAACCACGGCTTGGTGCAGGTTCGATACCGGGTTGTTGCAGCCCCAGACACAACTCCTACCCCCAGAAAAGCCGCCTCAAACTAAAAACCGAAGGTAGGGAATGACTACCTTCGGCGATGAAATACCCCCTCTGAGATTTAGGCCACCGGAGCGGGGGAGCGTTGTAATAGGGCCTGAATCGAGACTGTTTCCAACAACCCAGCTAGGGATCCATCTCTCTGGATCACGGCCAAAGCAGGGATCTGCTGGGTTTCCAAGGTTTTAAGCACCTCCAGCAAAGGTTGGTCGGCGGGCACGGTAGTTAACGCCGTTGGGGCTTCCATCACGTCAGCCACAATCTTGCTGGGCCATAGCTCCGGCGGCACCTGTCGCAGGGCATCCACTCGAACCGTCCCAACCAGAGAGCCCTCCGCATCGGTGACCAGGAATTTGCGCCAGGGCGAAGGCCCAGTCCACAGGACGGTATCGGCAAACTCTCGCAGGTCGGTAGTTGCCTCCACCATGGGACTGTTCTGGACCACCGCATCGCCAGCGGTCAGCCCTTCCAGGCGCCCTTGCAGTTCCCCAAACTGAGCCGTACGGTTGGCGTTTTGCAGCATAAATAGGCCAATCAGTAGGGTCCAAATACTACCCAAGGGACTGAGGCCAACTACGGACGCGGCTCCTAGGGCGATCGCCGTCCAACCCAGCCACTGTCCCACCCGGCTGGCAAACACTAACCCCTTATGGGGCTGTCCGGTCATCTGCCAAACAATGGCCTTCAGCACATTACCACCATCCAGAGGCATCCCCGGAATCAGATTAAAGGCCCCCAGCGCTAAGTTGATATAGGCCAGCAATCCCACCAGAGCCGCCAGCGGCCCGGTCAGAGCTAGCCCCTGACCCAGGGCAAAAAACAGGGCAAACAGGGCAAAGCTCACCAGAGGGCCAGCGATGGCGACCCAAAACGCCCCCTGCGGGGTTTCAGACTCCTTTTCTAGGGCGGCTAAACCGCCAAACAAAAATAGGGTGATGGAGTTGACCCCAATGCCCTGGCGCTGAGCCGCAAAACTATGCCCCAGTTCGTGGGCCAGCACCGAGGCAAACAGCATCAGGGCGGCCCCAAACCCTAACAGCCAGGGAAGGGCCCCGGCCAATTGCGGAAAAGCCGCCGCCAAACCACCGCCGTAGTCCCAGGTGACTAGACCTAGAACCAGAAACCAAGAGATATTCACATAAAAGGGAATACCGAATAAATTCCCTACTCGTAAGTTGCCATTCATGGGGCACCTCGTTTGAAACGGAGGACAGAAGCCAGCTTCCATCCCATAGGCCCAGTGTAACGAAATGTAAATGCCCTTCTCAGATTTCCCGGGGTGTAAGAACCGAAACCCCTAGGGCGGATCTACCCCAGGATGAGGCTCGCTTCCCGGCTGTCCGGCTGGCTGTCAACATGCCCCGGGCTGATCCCCTGACGATCCCCTGAGCCCTCAGGAACTGAAGGCCCAGGCACTGTAGTCTTAGCCGATGCGGATAGCTGGAAGCTCCCCATTAAGGTGGTCGATGGGGGCAGCGTCAACCGGTGTAGACCCTACTCGTTCAACCGTTAGACAGCCGCCAGCAGTTGATCCACATTTTTAGCGGTTTCAAAGAAGTAGGCGGCATTTTCTTCGGGGGTACCGGGAAGAATGCCA
>DVEE01000163.1 GCA_015295885.1 Leptolyngbyaceae cyanobacterium M65_K2018_010 | reverse complement strand
GAAAAGAGATGACAACTTCATGTAAAACCGCAGTGGCAAAGGAGCCCTATGGGGATCTGAGACTACCTGAAGCCAGTACAATGCGATCTCAAACGAGACCACGGAAAAGCAAATAGAGACCAGGCTTAAGGGCGATAAGTCTCAAAATGAGACTTATAATCTTTCTAGCCGTCAGTTAGTGATCGCTATCAAAATGCGCCCACAAAAGTCTCAACACAAGACTTTATGCTCTTGACTCAAGTCTACGAATATAAATTTTGGGTCTATCAATGAGATAAATGGGTGGGACTTGTCTCTTTATTAGACCCGATCGCTTAATCACTGGTCTTGCTTTAAGCATTTATAGTCCTTTGCTGGGACAAACTTAATTGGTAAATGATTGGGACCAAAGGCAAATTCTGTTGACTGTAAATGTTCTGGGGAGGTCGATGAGACTCCCTGAGGACATTCAAGCCTGCGTCAGGGTGCTTTCCCATTGAGGAGGTATCCCACAGAGCTTTGTTCGCTGCTGAACTGGTGCGACAAAGTTCTGGAATATTCAGGCTAGACTAAAGCCTGAATCGCGAGGAGTGGCCTCTTCTGGTGTGCCCATGGAGTTCGAGGAGATAGCCAGGCTGGTTAATCAGGTTGCCTTAGAACAAAAGGGGCGACCCCTGAAAGACGTGGAGCGTTTAGTCTTAAGGGGGGCCTGGGAAAATCAGACCTATGGCTCTATGGCCAAGCAGACCATGGGGTATTCCGAAGATTACTTGAAAAAAGACGTCGGTCCCAAGCTCTGGCATTTTTTGTCTGATTTAGTCGATACCCATCAACGGGGCCTCAAGGTCACTAAGCGAAACATTCAGAACGTTTTGAGGGAGTGGGCTCATCAGAATCAATCCAGTTTGATGAATAATTCGGTTGACTCTGCGCTTCTTTCTGAGTCAGCTGATATTCGGCCGGGTGAGTATGCTGCCCGGTGTCGGGTGCGGGAGTTACCCCTAGGGGATGGAGTCGACTTCTACGGCCGATCGGAGGAGGTAGCTACCCTGACCCAATGGCTATCGGATGGGGCAGCTAGCTCCTGTCGGCTGATTGTCCTTTGGGGGTTAGCTGGTGTGGGTAAAACCGCTCTGGCGACCCAGGTCATCAATAGCCTGAACCTTCCCCCGGAGCAATGCGGTTATCTCGAATTACCGGATCAGCCGACGCCGGTCGAAGTCTTGCACGCCCTTGAAAGTTGGCTGGGCTCTACTACCCATCTATCACCTTCCCAGTCCCCCTCCTTGGACTGGATCATGACTCAGCTCTCCCAACGCCGGTATCTATTGGTGTTTGATCGCCTCGAAACTCTATTCATACCCAACCAGCTCGCCGGCACCTTTCGCCCCAACACCGAGTTGATTCAGCAGCTTTTTCTGCAATTAGCGAGTAGCCCCCATCAAAGTTGTGTGTTAGCCCTAAGTCGGGAGAAACCGGTCGATCTGCCCCAGTGGCTGGGGTCACGGGTACGCGAATACCCTCTGAAAGAACTAGGGCTAGAAGAGGTCAAGATCTTTTTGCAGCAACAGGGCATTGGCCCGATTCCTTCTGAAGACTTGAACGCCCTGGTGGATCGTTATGGCAGTAGTCCCTTGCTTTTGCGTAACCTGGCTACCACCCTAAAGGATGTGTATCAGGGACAAATCAAGCCCTTTCTGGAACAAGCTAAGATAACTCTGCCGGTGGCAATCCGACGCAGCTTAACCGAAACCCTCAACCGCCTCTCCCCCGAAGAGCAAGGTTTACTGTATTGGCTCGCCCTGGCCCATGACTCCGTTGCTCTGGATAGCCTAGATCAAATTGTTCAGTTCACTCCAGGATCCACGGTGGGGCAATCCCTACTGGGGCGATCGCTTTGCCTAATCAAATGGGTTGAGGGCGGTTCCAG
>DVEE01000088.1 GCA_015295885.1 Leptolyngbyaceae cyanobacterium M65_K2018_010 | reverse complement strand
GGCCCCCCCTACCCCGACCCCACCACCGACAGTGCCCCTGCTGCCGGAATCGGTGCCGGCGGCGATCGCCCCTAACCTGGCTGGAATTGTAGGGATGACGCCTACCCCGGAGGCCCAACTGGGGATCGGCCATCTGCGCCCCAGCAACCTCACCTCTCTAGCAGGGCAAAACTGGCGCAGCAGCCCCCTGCTCTATGCCGACTGGCTGCGGTCCATTGCCCTACCCATCTATGCCGCCCCCGGCGGGGATCTCTGGGCCTGGTTGATCAACGGCTGGCTGATGGTGGCCGGCGCGGACCCTTTGGCCGTGGGCCAAGATGCCAGTTTCTGGATGGTGCAGGCGGGTCGAGGATTGTACAGCTTTCCGGTGATGGAAGTTCGCTCTGATGGTTGGTTCCGCTTTCAATACACCCCCCTAGGCACGGCTTGGTCCCATGTGGCCTACCTGAACCTGGGCGCCCTGGGCCTTACCCTGGAATCCTGGGAAGACCACCTGGAAACCGCCGATCGCATTCAGTTTCGCAAGCACGGTCTTTCCCAGCCCTTGCGATCCGGTCCCCAGGGGACGGGCCGGCTGCGATCGCTGGTATCCTCCCATAGCCTGATTCGCCCCCTCGAGGTGCAGGGAGACTGGGTGCGGGTCCAGGTGACTCAACCGGTGGCGGGCTGCACTCCCCTGCCCGGATCCACCACTGAGGAGGGCTGGATGCGCTGGCGAGATGCAAACCAGACCCTGCTGGTCTGGTTTGGCACCGAAGAAGGGTGCACCCGCTGAGGCTGAGCTTGGGGACCCTCGCCCGCCGTCAGAAACCCGAGGGGCGTCCCTCAGAGGCGAAGGACCGAGCCTAGTCCGGCTAGGCCTGCACCAAAGTCAGCAGGGTGACCTCTGGTGGGCAGCGAAAGCGCCCCGGGGCGTAGGTCCCCAAGCCCCGATTGACATACACCCGGTTGGATCCCACGGCGTGTAGCCCCGCTGCCCATTCCCAGTGGTGGACGATCTTAGCGCAGCGGCGATACCGGGAGGGCAAGGGCAGTTTCGACCAGACTGAATGGCGCAGACTTTGGGTGAGAGCCGGTAAAGGCCCCACCCCAGGCAGCCGGATTTGGCCGCCGTGGGTATGGCCAGAGAGTTGTAAATCAACCCGCCAAGGCGTCAGGGCTGCGGCGCTATCGGGGTTGTGGGAGAGCACCAGGCGGGGCACGGTGCTGGACAGCGCCTGAAAGATAGACCGGGGGGCAAAGTCCCTTGACCAAAAATCTGCTAGCCCGACAATCGGAAAATCTTCGCCTAGGGGGTAAGTGACCTGGTTCCACAAAGCCTGGATGCCGGCCCGGTTAAGCTCCCCCAGAATGGTGTGGCGGCTGCCCAGGCGGATGTTGTCGTGGTTCCCCAAAACCGCCACGGTGCCGTAGCGGCTGCGGATGTGGCTGAGCTGGGCTGCTAGGCCAAAGATGGGAGCCGCATCGTGGGTGACATAGTCGCCGGTGAGGGCGACCAAATCGACCTCGAGCTGGTTGACCAGGGCGATCGCAGCCTCGAGCAGGGGGGTAGGCAACCGCAGGCCGTCGTAGTGAAAGTCAGACAGTTGGGCAACCCGGCAACCTTCCAGCCGAGCGGGCAGATGGCGAATCGGAACAGTCACGGTTTCCAGGGTGAGGGGGCCAATCCAGAGAGGACGCATGGGGGTTGTGGGGCAAAACTGTAACCGCTGCCGCCCCGCTGACCCGACTGGGGTAGGGGCTATACCCTACAACATAATCGATAAAACCCAGGAGAGGCAGGCCGCGGGCAGACGGGCTCAGGCTCAATCGCTGGGTCTGGGGGAATGAGCGGGTCGCTGGGCTCATTCCCAGGCTGCCTTTTGCACCAAGACCTCCTCTACGGCGGCCAGGAGCCGGATCTGATCCCAGCCCTGGTAAAGACTGGCCGCAATGGCACAGGCCCCCGCCCCTACCCCCTCCTTAACGTACCCCTGTTCGTAGGCTCGCAGGGCGGCAAAACGCGATCGCTGAAAGGAAACCTGGCTAGCCATCAGGCAGGCGTCGGTCAGTTGGGCCAGACCCACCGTGTCCCCGCTGGGGTCTTCCGCCACCCGGCGGGTGGTTCCCACCACGACATTGGCGGGCTGCCAGGCACAGTGTTCCACCTCAGCTAGCGCCTGCATCAGGGCGTAAACCGCCAACATTTGGGTGCCCCCCGCCAGCATTACCGGCTTGCTCCGGCTGGCCGCCAGGGCCAGGGCGGCGACTACCGGTTGCATGGGATCCCCCACGGCAGCCACCACGGCCAGAGGGTGGGGAGCAGCTTGGGCCGACCCTAATCCGGCCTGGATTAATCCACGCTGGACAAGCTGCTGTTTTTGCCGGTGGTTGCAGGTGGGGTGGCTACTGTTGACCCGCCCCCCGGCCTCAATGCCTAAGCCCGTAAGTACCCCCAGGGCCGTCGTGGTGCCCCCGACCACACACTCGGCTAACAGTAGGTAGGCGGCAGGGGTCGCAGCCAGTTGGTGACCCAGGGCCAAGCCCCGGTGCCACAGCTGTTGAACCTGTTCTAGGGGCAGGGCCGATCCGCTGGTCAGGCACCGGGCCGGTTGCCCGCCCAGGTCTAGGTGGGGCACCGAGGGGGGGTGGGGCAGGCCAGCATTGAGCAGGGTGAGGGGGATTTGCTGGCCCGCCACCACAGCCCGTGAAATCAACGCTGGCGAGGCACCGGCGGTGAGGGGAGGCAGGGGGAAGGTAGGCCTAGGGGTAGGGCCGTTGACCATAAACTCGGCATCGGCCAAGGCTGTCCATTGGCGATCGGCCGGGGTTGCCCCCGCCGCCGAGATCCCCGGTATCAGCCCGGTGGCTGTAAAGCCCAGGGTTAGCACCAGCAGGGGGCATTGTCCCTGCACCCGCTGCTGCCATTGCTGACCCCGTTGGCCATGGGTGTGTACCGCCACTGCAGGGGCAATCATGGCGCATTACTCTTCCAGCAGGCTTTGCACCCACTCCGGCGGGGCCGGAATCCTGGCCCCCAGGCGTTCTAGCAACAACCAAGCGGCCAGGTGAACCGTAAACAGGTAGACCACATTACTCAGCAGAACCATGATTAAGGCTAGGGTTTGAATCGCCCCCAGGTTGGCCTGGCCTAGCACCCCGATATCGAGTAGGCCCAAGGCCACCAGTTTTTGCAACAGCCAATTCAGCATTTGGGTGACCTGGGTGGTCAGGTATACCCAGAGATCTTCGCCAATCAGGATCGACATGAGCCATAGACGAAAGAAAAAACCCAAGGATCCCAACAATGACCCGGCCAAGATCGAGAGATACCAGTTGGCTCCCCTCACCCAGGTAAACCCCAACTGCACCCCAATCAGCGCGTAGGGAATCAAGAACAACAAACTCCGGGGAGGGCCCATTAGCACCGATAGCAACAACCCCGCCACCAGGGCTGACATCCAGGCGGCCCTAGCCCCCCACCGCAGATACACCAAAGCCACGGGCAAGGGAAATAGGATGCGCAAAATAGGGCCCGGGGGAAAATAGGTGTTCACCAGCCAAATCAGGGCCGCTGTACTGGCTAGAAAGGCGGTTTCCACCATGACTAGGGGGCCAGCCTTACGGCGATGTTCGGCGCTGACCCTAAAGGGTTCAGCCTCCCCTGCCCTGGTCTCCGAGTAGTCCAAGTAGGTGTCTAACTGATCAAAGTCTGTATCGCCCTGGGCTGAGTCAGGCTGCGAACCAGAGGGGTTAGCGGAATCCGACAGGAATTGACTCATGAATACCTAAACCAGCAACCGCTCCAGGGCATTGACATCGGGGATCACAATCCAGTCTTTATCGCGGACAATCAGCCCTTTCTTTTCTAGCTTGTTGAGCACCCGGGTCACGGTTTCCCGTGCTAACCCGCTCAGGCTACTCAATTCTCGGTGGGGCAAATTGGGAATTTCCAGCCCACTGGCTCCCGGTCGACCTTGCCCATCCGCCAAAAACAAAATAATATCAGCAACCCGCGAGGTACTGTCGGATTCTCGCAGGCGCAACCGACGGTTTACCTGCCGCAGCCGCCGCGCCATCAACTGGGCTAGGTGAATTCCGGCCAGGGGTTGGGAATGGAGCAGATTAACAAAGTCACTGGCCGGCATGTTGCCGATCACGGTGGGGACCAGGGTGATCACATCGGTGGACCGGGGCACTTCCTCAAGGGGGGCCATTTCCCCAAACAATTCGCCTCGACCCAAAATGTTGAGGGTCACTTCCTTGCCATCCAGGTTGTAGGTGCGAATCTTAACCCAGCCTTCTAAGATAAAGTAAACCGAGCTACCCCAATCATTTTCTAGCAAAATCACCTGGTTAGCCGGGTGGCGGCGAGAGACCATGTGACTAGTGGCCTGTATTACCGCTTCCTCTGGCAGGCCTTTGAATAATAGCCCCGAACGCACCATTTGAAGATCGGCCTGGGCATCTCGAGGGCTATGGCGATCATCCATGGGCTACTCCAACGCTAAACAGGGTTAGGTTCAAAGGTAGGGGGCACCGGGTCAGTAGACTATTCCTAGGATCCCAGCCCAGTTCTCACCATGCCCCAGGCTTAGCTAAGGCTGCCCTTTAGCGGACCGAGGCTAGGATTGATACTTACATCAAGGGGTTTTAGTCACTTTAGCGATTAGAATAGCAGCCAAAAAGCCCTGACTTACCCTAGCTCAATCTAGACAAAAGTTTTTGCAAAATGCTAAGCGGGTTGGACCCGGGTTTTCAGCCAGGATCTAAGCTGAATACTATTGAGAACAGCTTGCACTCCCTGGGGTACGAGCGAGGATGAAATTTAGGGCCTTCTAACATACACTTTGGCCATAATTTTGGAAAAGGGTAAGGGTACGTGACTTTGCAGCAGCCAGAACTTGAGGCGTTGATTGCTGAAATAGATGCTGTCCTGGAGCAACCTCCGGCTAAGGGGTTGTGGGGGTTGTCTGGCCCGGCCCAGGAGCAACGGCAACTGTTGGCTCAGGCGAGAAGCTGGTTGAGCCAACTGCCAACGACCCCGCCCGCCCGAGCCGCGGCTACGGATTCTAGGGCTGGGCAGGTCACCGGGGTGCCCCAGGATAGCACTGCCCTAGCGGCCAGCCAGGTCCTCAATGCCCTATTACAGGAAATGCAGTACCTGCGGAGCCAAACTCTGCAGATTTTAACCCCCCTCCACAATGAGGTGGCGACCCTGCGGCAGCAACGGGAAACCTTGCTGGCCGAGGTGCAGCGGTTGCAGCAAGAAAAACTCAGTGGAACCCTGGGTGAGCCTGGGGCCTCGGCCTTCTCTGGGGAAGAAGCCCTGAAGCAACTGACCAGTCATCTGGATCTTCACCTGAGGGGCCAGGTAGAGCAGGCGATTCAACACCTGGAGTCTGCGATCGCCAATCGCTACCTGTTGGCTCAAGCTCCGGCCGATCCCCCATCACTGGATATGGACCTAGCGGAGTTAAGCCCAACCCAGCGTTTGGAGTACCTGCACCACATTCAAACCGAAACCGACCGATTAATTCGCAACCTGGATCTTTCTCTCAGAGCCGTTTTTGACGCCCTGCAACAGAGCCTCCATAGCTACCAGGATTCCTTAAATCAGGGATTGAGCAAAATGCATACCCTGGGGCAACAGGGAGAAATGATGTTCAATGCCCTGATCAACCACCTGGCCCAACGGCTTAGCCCCGAAACTCTAGCCTATCTAGAAGCGATGGGTAGTTCGGGGCTGCGGCCCGAGTTGCCTCGGGTTGCCGCCGCCCAGCCCGAGCCCACCCAAGTGGCGACTCCACCACTATCCCTGGATCTCAATCAGGACCTTGACTTAGAAGATCTGGAGTTAGACCTGAGCTTTGAGGATGAGATTTCCCTGCTGCAAATTGATGATGAAATTGCCCGTCTGGCCTTAGATGAAGAGGAAGGGGACACCCTCGCGGTCGATCTCGGCAGCGGAGTAGACGATCAACTAGGGGCTCCTCCCCCCGGCCCCGCCGCCTCTGAGGAGGCCTTGCAGGTGCTCGATCGCCTGGACTCCGCCGCCCCTGACCCGAGCGCTTCGGTATCCCCACCGGCAACCGCGAATGGGGAGATGGCTAGAGTTCTGGGAGGGGAGGAGAGCACCGGGGAAGAACTCGATGCCCTCTTCCAAAGTTTTTTCGGCCCGGACTCTCCCGTTGCAGCCGAGGGAGCCGATGGCCCTACCGATGGCCCTACCGATGGCCCTACCAATGGCCCTACCGATCAACCTTCCCCGGTCGATCGCCCGTTGATCGAGGCGCCTTTGACAGCGGCGGAGGTGACCCAGTTGGTAGCGGATCTGCCGTCGGGTCAGCCAACCGAGGAGGATCAAGGTTTTGCTCCGACCCCAACGGCCCCGACCGCTATCGATAACCTGGAAAATTTGTTAGACCCGGGTCAACCGGCCCAGTGGACCGCTGATCTCCAGGCGGTCCATCCACCACTCACCATTCAATCCCTCAACGAACTCCTACCAGAGGACTCCATGGATGCCGGCTTTGACCTGGCTGCCGGTCAAAGTATGGCTGCTTCAGCCCTATTTGATACCCACCAACCGATGGTGGCCTCTCCTGAGGAAAACCTGCTGCCCGATGCTGAAGACGCCAGTCCGGTTACCTACGCCCTCGCCATCGATGCCGCGACCCGCAACTCCCTGGCTGAGGATTTAGCCAATTTGGAGCTGGAATCTGAAAGCGACCTACCCCCCGCCGAGGCACTCACCCAACCCCTAGACACCGCTGAAACCACGACGGCATTCGACCATCCTGAGACTGCTGCGATGGCCCCTGGGGAACTGACCGTGACCGATGGGCCTACCCCCATGGGGTCGCCTGCCCCCGGAGCCGGGGGCAGGGATCTGCCCTCGATGGATGCTGGGAATGCTGAAACAGAAGGCCCGAAGCCCCGGTCCGTGGCATCGCCTCAGGGCGATGGCCCAGCCCCTGAGCTGACCTGGCCAGGGCTGGCCCCGGATCAACCCCAGGTCTCCGCCCCTGAACCGGTAACCGAAGCCGTAGCCGAAGCGGCAGCCACAGAGGTTCCGGAACGCCAGCCCGAGCCCTTCCCGGTTCAGGTAGACTTCCAGTTGGAGGGGAGGATAGCCCCAGAGGATGAGTCTGAGCCCCCTGCTAGCCCAGGTCTGACCGAGCCAGTGGACTTAGCTGAGGGGGCTGGTTACCCCCCCCGTCCCACGGCTCTAGGGCCAGAGCAGGACGACGACCTCTGGGCCCAACTACTCACGGATTTGGACCTCACCCTGGGGCCGGATCAGCCCGCGGTTGGAGAATCGGGTCTGACCCTGGAGGAAGTACAGGCCAGGGCAGAACTTGAGCCTGCCCCGACCCAAGAGTTCACCACCGGCGACCCGGATCCCCTGGATTTGTCCGCCATCCTGGGTGATTTGGACCTGGATGAACAGACTGCTCCTGCCGCCGCTGAGGAGCTTGCCGATCCGATCTGGTTTGGCATTGATTCCGGGGTCACGTTCTCCCTGGCTAGCGATGAACCCAATCTGATGGGGGCAGCCCTACAGCCTGACCCGCCCCTCGAGGATGACTGGCTATCCATCGAAGCCTTAATTGGCGATGGGGTTGAGTCCATGCCCCCCAGCCCCCCTCCAGAGCAGCCCCGGGCGGCTGGGCCAGGTGAATGGGCCGAAAGGAGCTGGGCCGTCGAGGGTGCCCTGGATATCCCCCCAGAGCCTAGGGAAGCGCTCGGGGCTGCTCCCGGGTTAGGGGAATTGGGCCTGGGGGAACCCCCCCAATCCCGCCCTGATCAAAGCCTGGATGAATTTAGCGTTGAGGTCTTTGA
>DVEE01000553.1 GCA_015295885.1 Leptolyngbyaceae cyanobacterium M65_K2018_010 | reverse complement strand
CAGCGATGGGCTCTGCATCTCCAGTTTGCAGCGGTATGGGCACGCTCGGGATTGGATCGGCCAAATCGAAGGGGTATAAATCGGCCAGGGGACGGGTATTGGCCCGGCTGATCAAAATTCTGTAGGAGCTGACGTCAGCATCCCCAACCATGGGTAAGGGGTCACCTGCCCGCAGCAGGTCAATTTCTACCAGGTGGGTACGGCTGTTGAGCACTTGCTGGCGTTTTTGCTCGTACTTCTGGCGTCCCTCGCCCCGCTTGTTGGTGGGCGACAAAATCTCGATCGCCGTCACCACAATTTGAGTGGCGGCTTCTTTAATTTCTAAATAGGCCTCTTGAATGTCTTCGGGGATAGGTACCGTTACTGGGACGGGGGTAGCCGTTGGCTTGGAAACCTGAACCCTAAGAGCACCTTCGGATTCGAGTTGGCGAGGGCGCTGTACCGTAACGTCGGGTCGGCCCAGCAGGAGGGAGTTCAGGCCGACAATGGTATAGATACGCTTTTCAATGTCGACCTGGTATTTGGGCAGCAGCTGCGGGGTGAGGGCATCGGCCAGGGCAACAATCAACCGGTTGTGCACCGTAGACCAGCGGTCGGGGTGCTCCAGGTAGGGGTTCATGCCGGGGAAGGGGGAAGGCATTGAAAGACAGGAATGTTGATTGGGTCCAGTCTGATTCTATATTCGGGTATCAACGCGAGGCGAAAAAATTTGTCAGAGCAAGCATTCAGAATTCAGGAGCCAGGAGTCCGGAGGGTACTGGATTCTAGCTCCTGGATTCTGACTCCTTAGCCAGGCAGAGTTTCTCGGCTTAAGCGGATACCCTAATTTGACAGGTTGGTCTGGATAGTAGTCTTCAATAATTTCCTGAAAGGAAAGCCCTTCAGTCAAAAGTTCCAGTACATTCTGAACAGTAATACGGGTTCCTGCCACACAGGGCTTACCAAAGTGAATTTGAGGATCGACCGTGATTCTAGCTGTCATAGTTCAGGTCCCAATGCTCATTCCCATCTTAGAGTGAATATCAGTCAGCTGCTTCGGTCGCTGCTGTTAAATAACCGCATGGATTATGCTTGGCGTAGCCCAGGGGGTGGAGGGGGTGGATGGTGTGCCAAACCCCTTGCAGGAGCCGAGTAGGATGGGGCGCAGGGGGTCGCGGAGGTGATTAGAACCCAGGGTTCTTCAAGAACCCTGGGTTCTGGGTGAAAGCGGGTAGGTGCCATGAGGGATTTCCCTGTAAGGGTAAATAGGAACCCCAAAAATTTGGCCGCCCCAGACATCGCTCAGTGCGGGGCGGCCTCAGTACAATGGCTTAAGCCTCCGCGACGTAATTTGTACTAATGGTATTTCTATTACCTTTATTTACAATGCATTGTAAATGTCTGAATAGGGTCTTCATCTGTTTCTGGGGTACTTTAATAACCCTCTTGATGATTTCCCAGACCTCTGTGCCAAGTCAGGAAATTCAGCCAGTCACGTTTACTATTCGAGATCAACCTATGGCTCAGGTGAATCAACGCCTCTTTGGTCATTTCTTAGAACGGGCTAGCTGGGGAGAACCTGGGCCGGAAGGGAGCCTTCAGCAGGGAACCCGCCAAATCCAACCTGATGCGGTGGAGTTGATGAAGCAAATGCAAATTCCTCTCCTCCGTTTTCCTGGGGGAACTGATGTGGATTATGTTGACTGGCGGGATCTCATCAGTAATGTTCCGGGTCGGAGTCCAGAGCGTCCTGTCACCATTGGACACTCTGGCCAGGCCATCACCAATCAATTTGGATTAGACGAATACTTTCAGTTACGGGATGAGTTGGGCGTAGAAACCATACTGGTGACTAACTTCTTAGATGCGGTTTCAGGGAAAGTAGACCTGCAGGAAGCCGCTCTCAATGCGGTAGGGCTACTGGCTTATGT
>DVEE01000485.1 GCA_015295885.1 Leptolyngbyaceae cyanobacterium M65_K2018_010 | reverse complement strand
AAGCTTTCGTAGCCACCCCCTTGCCGATACCCCAGGTTTCACTAGGGAGTTTGGGTATTTAGACCAGCGCCCCAGGCTAGGTTAAGCCTGAACCTGACCAGACAGCGGTCAGGGAAAATTTCCCTGCTCCAACTCAGTGAATAGTCAAGGGAGTGTGCCCTCTGGGCGACCAGGGTTGATACCCCTACTGCTAAGTCAGGGTTACTGGCCTATCATTCCTGCTGCTCACTCTGATAGGCATCCACCATGCAATCACCAACCTGCTACCCCACCACCCAACTTCTTTCTGCACCCAACCGGCCTAGACCCTCTGAAGTAAGGGTCAGCTCACCCCATGCCTCCCATCCTCTAGATCGAGTCATGGCTGAGGCTGCTCAACCGGTTGCCTGGAGAGGCTCGGGCCGGATTCAGCCGCCACCCCCGCCGCCGAAGAAAAGCTAGGTGACGGCCAGGCCCCCGGAAACGGGGGCCAATTTTTTCTGGGTGCGGTTAGCTGACTATGGCTAGAGTTCCGGCTTCTAAGGGGCCGTTCTAACGCCACGGCGTGCATTTCTATCGAGAAATCGGGATTCTGTACCAGCACCCCAAGGAGGTGCGATTCTTTACCAAGTTTTCAACAGTTTTCTACGTAAATTTCCTGATAGGCCTCTGCGGCTCTGTAAAGAGCAGTAAAACCTTTTGTCGCCTCCCAGGACAGCTTTGCCCTGCGCCAGGCCTAATTGTAACCACCTTCAGTAGATACCATGGATGTAAAGACCTGTAGAAGCCTGGATCCTAAAACTGTTAAAGCCCTGATCGCAGAGGCCAATCCCTCGCTCACTATTTCTCCTCGATGTCGGGGTGGGCTGATTATTAGCAATGCATTTTTTAGTGACTTGATTTTTCCTGGCAGCAGTTTGACGATTTCCCCCAATTTCCATTGCAAATCCCTTTACTTGGTTGGATCGGTAGAATTTGTTGGGGTGATTTCTGCCCAGGATCGCCAAAGGCTCTGGCAGAACCGTATCAAAGGTATTCAGAGGGTATTGCGCATTTTGGAGGAACCCGTTGGGCAGGAACGTGCTAGGCAACTGATTAACCTGTTGTGCCAACAATTTGGCCTGGAAGCTGCCCGTCAAATTCCCCTGGAGTTTATTCAGCAGGTGGGGGCCGTCACGACTCAGGAAACGCTTCTGGCCTGGCAGCAGCAAGGACAAGGCCCTGCCCAGTTATCCCTTACCTGTCAGCCGGATGATCCAGCTTTGATCGTCTGGCAACCCAGCCTACCCCGACTCCAGCAATGGTCTGGGGATCAGGCTGAGTTCCTCGGTTCTGAACTTGAGTCGGCGGCCTAGATCATGGGTTCTCTACCTGTTGGCTAGGCTTGACGTTCCCCTGAGAGTGATTATCCTAAAAGCGCAGAGGAATGATCAGGACTTGATGGCTGCCTATGAAGCGCTTAGTTGGGTTGATGCTCCTAGGCCTGCTGGGTTGGATGGAGCCGGCCAAACCGGGTTACGGTGCCAATCCCCCTGGCCTGGATGCCATTCGCCCCCGCACGGGTGGCCAACTCTATGCCCAACGCATGGCTACCCTACAGGCCGGGGCCTTGTACAGCCAGATTACCCCCAGCACCTTTCTAGAGCAGTGGCAGACGGCCTGGCATCAGCCTACCCATGAAGACTGGCAAAATTTACTGGCGCAAGAGGCTGCGATGATGGCGGTCAGACAGGGCCATCGGCCGCTGACGGTTTTAGTGGGCGATTCTCTCTGCCTGTGGTTGCCTCCAGACCATTTGCCCGATGATCGACTCTGGCTGAACCAGAGTATTTCCGGTGAGACCACGGGACAGGTGCTACGGCGGATTACCTATTTCGCTAATGTCCGACCGACGGACATCTACATTATGGCTGGGGTTAACGACCTTAAAAATGGGGTTGAGCCTGATGTCATTGTGTCCAACATGGAATTGATCGTGCAGTGGCTCAAGGTGCAGCATCCCCAGGCCCGGGTAGTGGTGTTGTCGATTTTGCCAACGCGCTTACCCTCCATCTCAAACCAGACCCTTGAGCAAGTCAATCAGCAGATGGCGATCGCGGTTCGTCAACGGGGCGGTCACTTTATGGACCTTCAACCCGCCTTTAGGGACCATGAGGGCTCCCTGCGAGTGGACTTAACGACCGATGGTATACACCTTAACCCCCTGGGATACAGCCTATTCGCTACCTACCTAGCTAAGCCCTAAGCCAGGGGGAGGCAACCCAGCACCGTCGGGTAGCTCTCCTTCTATCCGTTGTTCTGGGGCCAAAGCTAACCTCGATCCTACGGGAGGCTGGTTCACCCTCCGCAGGGGCCAGGAAAGCCGGGTGGGTTAAACCGGCAAAATCAGATGATTCAAGCCAGACTACGCCCTCGCCTGGTCATTCCTGAGAACAATTGTTATTATTCTTAACAAAGCTTTACAAAGAGTGAGGGTTTATGGACACCTTTTCGGGCAAGGACAAGGGCGCCGCTTCCATCTGGGGGTTTACCCGGGATGCGGAGAACCTTAACGGTCGCCTGGCGATGCTGGGCTTTACCTTGGCAATTGTGATTGAAATGGCCAGTGGGCAAGGCGTGCTGCATTTTCTCAACCTGGTTTAGGGGTTGATGGGTTGGGGGATGGGTTCTGACCTAGCTCCCAGCCACCTAGGCCAAAACACTGGCCAATAGGGCCTTTTGGGCATGCATACGGTTTTCAGCCTGATCCCAGACCCGCGAAGCAGGCCCCTCGATGACTTCCTCGGTGATTTCCTCGCCCCGGTGGGCTGGTAGGCAGTGTAAAACAATCGCCTCTCCACTGGCCTGCTCGAGCAGGTGGTCATTCACCTGGTAGGGCTGAAACAGGGGGAGGCGTTGATTAGCTAAGGATTCTTGCCCCATGCTGGCCCAAACATCGGTATAGAGCACCTCAGCCCCTTCTACGGCGGCCAGGGGGTCCTGGGTAATCAAGATATGGCCTCCCTGCTCCATTAGCCCCTGGGCCTGGTTGACAATCGCCGCATCGGGGGCATACCCGGCTGGCGAAGCGATACGGATATTCATGCCCGCCATGGCGCAGCCGAGCAGCAGAGAGTGGGCCACATTATTGCCATCTCCCAGGTAGGCTACGGTAATTCCCTTGAGGCTGCCAAACTCTTCTTGAATGGTGAGTAGGTCTGCTAGGATTTGGCAGGGATGCTCCAGATCCGTGAGCGCATTAATCACTGGGATTTTGGCGTAGTCGGCGAATTCCTGCACCTCAGCTTGGTCGAAGGTGCGAATGGCCACCACATCCAAGTAGCGATCTAGAACCCGAGCCGTATCGCTAGTGGGTTCACCCCGGCTAACCTGGGTGACACTGGAATGCAGATCTAACACCTGTCCTCCCAATTGATACATGGCCACCGAGAAGCTGACCCGGGTACGGGTCGAGGCTTTGCGGAACAAGAGGCCGAGAATTTTTTGAGGGAACTGAGGATTACTTTTTCCAGCCTTGAGGTCAGCGGCAAACTCTAGTAGGCCATGCAGTTCGCTGGCATTCAGGTCGCTCAGACTCAGAAGGTCTCGTCCGCTTAAGGATTTCATGGGGCCAATTACTTCCACGATAAAAATATGAGATTAGCAGATTCTGAAAAAGCCACGGTACAGCCCCCAGGGCAGCACTGGGCTGGTCATAGCAGGGCGGTCAAAGGCAGAGGACAAGGACAGGGCTGAAAAGTGCCATCAAGGACATGGCTTCAGCCTGGAAAGCGCTATGGCTTACGGGTCAAGCGCTTGGAGCCCCGGCGACTGCCCCGTAGGTGGGCATAGATGTAGGTGAGCTCACCGCCTAAAAAGAAAATCTGGCTCGTCAGATAAATCCACAGCATCAATACCATGAATCCACTGACCACCCCGTAGGATCGAAACCGGCTACCTAGACTAATCACACTATTACTGATCAACTGCTGCAGTACGACCCAGAGCAGAGCCGTAAACAGCCCCCCTAGCCAGATGTCGCCCCAGGCTACCCGGGTACGGGGCAAGACTTTGTAGAGCACCATAACCACCAGCATCAACACCAAAAAAGAGCTTCCTAAATTTAGCCAAGAAAGCAATTGCAGTTGGTCAATGGTTTCTAGCAGTGGATAGGAGTTCAATTGCTCGAGCAGGCGGAGCAGGGCATCGATAGCAATGTTGGAGAGCAGAGACACGAACACCAGGCTGGCAGAACCAATCACCAACAAAAAGGCCAGAAAACGTCGCCAGAGAAAAATCAGCGCGATCGCGCCTACCCCAGTGGCAAACCGATGATTCGGTGGAACCCGCCAAATTTTGTCAAAGGATCGGCTCAAGGCCCCAAAAAAACCACTGGCAGTAAAGAGCAAAATGCCAAACCCAATGATGCTGGCGCTGGTGCTGCCAGTATGAAACTGGATGAGCGTCGTTTCTACAATCGGAAAGGCATCCGGGGGCAGCGCCTCACGGGCCAAGTCAAGCATGGTATTAAAGGCTACGGTGCTAGGGCCAAGCAGCAACCCCACCACACTCATCACCACCAATATCATCGGAAACAGCGAAAACACCCCGTAGTAGGCCAGGGCAGCACCCATTTCCAAACACTCATCCTGCTGCCATTTCAGGAAGGTGCGGCCAATTAATTTGGCCCAGAAAGATTGACCCACTCGATATTTCACAAAATCGAGCATATAGCTGTTGTTGATCCAGTAATGGGCCATTACCCAGGCCCGATGCCCATGGCCCAGTCGTGCGAGGTGCCTTTTCATTCTACCGGCCTTCTTCCCTGGTCTGGCCAAGGATGCTATGCAGCTACCAAGATTGACATAAAACCCAGAAAATGGCTTAAAAAAACGGCAATTTTATTGTTTGGGGTTGGGTTTTGGGTGGGGTAGGGCCTGGGTCCGTTGCCCCGAGGGGACTCGGTCCTCCCCGGATATGGCCTCCGCATAGGGGGCGGGGGGAGAATAGTAGGCCTGTAACCAATCTAACCTCAGCTCATAGAGGTGATCCAGCACCCAATCGGCCCGCCGATGCAGCATGTGATAAGGGTAGGCATGGGCCACCCCCACCACTGGTACCCCAGCTCGCTTAGCCGCCTCAATCCCGGCAAAGGAGTCTTCGATGGCAACGCACTCCTGGGGTCTGAGCCCGAGTTGGGGAAATCGTTCATTCAGCCCTTGAATCGCCAATAGGTATCCGTCTGGCGCTGGTTTGCTGCCTGTGGCCGGTAAATCGTCCCCCGAGATAATCAGGGCCACCTGGTCGGCCAGACCGGCTAGCCCCAAAACGGTCTCAATTTCGCTGCGTCTTGCCCCTGAGACGATGGCCAGGTGCAGTTCGGCCACCCTGATTTGATAGATGAAATCTTCCAGGCCTGGGTAGAGCGGCAACCGATCGTAACTCACTAGACTTTGTCGATATAGTTCGGCCTTGCGATCGAGCAATCGGTTCAGTTGGGCCTCGGTTACAACCCGCCCCTGGCGATGCCACAGGTCAATAATACAGGCCCGATCCGTACGCCCCAGGCAGAGTTGATGGTAGTCTTCTAGGCTGGGTCGCAGATTCTCTTCCAGCAACAGATCTTGCATGAGGCGTTGGTGCAACGGTTCGTCATTGATCACGACACCGTTGAAATCTAGCAAAACAGCCCTTAATGCCATAGACCCACTCAAAACTACTCAGATCCCCAGAGGCCCCTACTCTCTAGATTATCCCGGTTTTAGGGGATTGCAAGCTAAGGCCCTGAGGGCCCAGTTCCGTGGTTTCCCCCCGCTACTGAGGTTGAGCCTGGCTCACGGAGGAACTACAGAACCCCTGAAATCAGGCAGGTTTAGCCCAACCTAGGAGTGCAGGGGACACCGAGCTCCCCGTAGGATTACGGAGGTTTTGCCAATCTCGGTGTCAGAGTCCCGTGGATCAACGATGGTGATTCCCGGCTCCTCTGCTGACAATAGTGCACAGTTCTCAAGGAACTCGCTCTCGAAGGACACCCGCAGTTATGGCTACTCAAACTTCTTCAATTCGCTCACGGGGAATGGAACTGCTGATGGAATATCAGCAAACCCCCACGGTTCAACTCCGGAATAAGCTGGTTCGCCTCAATGCTGGTCTGGTTCGCAAGATTGCCCATCGGGTCAGTCATCAGTGTTCAGAACCCTACGAAGATTTAGAGCAAATTGGCTACATCGGTTTGATCCGAGCCATTGAACGGTTTAACCCCAGCCAGGGTTGTGCCTTCAGCTCCTTTGCCGTCCCCTACATCCGAGGGGAAATGCTGCACTTTCTGCGTGATCGGGGCACCACGGTTAAAATTCCCCGCCGTTGGCAAGACCTGCAGAAAGAGGCTCAGAAAATTCAGGCTAAACTTATGCGTGAGCTGGGACGTGCCCCCAGCGATGCTGAGACGGCTACGGCTTTGGGGGTGTCCCTGAAGGAATGGCGAGAAGCCCGGATGGCCCACAAAAACAGACTGCCCCTGAGCCTGGATGCCACCGTCTGTCAGCAGACAGATTCTACTATTACCCTGGGAGATACCCTCCCCGATGCCCACTATCAGGTCATGCAAGCCCTGGAGGAGGATCGTCAACAGATTCAGTGGGCCCTCAATCAACTGGAAAGTAAAACCCGCACAGCCATCGAATTTGTGTTCTTCAAAGGGCTCTCTCGCAAGGAAGTAGCCGACCAGATTGGGGTGAGCCCCATGACCGTCACCCGCCGCATTCAACGGGGAATTGAAGACATGATTGCCTCCATCCAACCCCAGAGTTTGCAGACCGATCCCTAAAAGATTGGGCTCCACCAGGATAGCCCCCCTGGAATAGTTCCACCGCTCTGAACAGGACTGGATGATTTAGAGGAATGTCAACATTCCTCTTTTTTTCGTCTATAAGTCGTTTCAGACCAGTGCTTTGACGCTAGGCTGACCATAGCACTGGAAGGAGTACAGAGGGTGACCGTCAAGTCACTGGTGATACCGCAAACGGCCTCAGAGGTGAAGTTTCAGCAACTTCAGCGGCAATTGCGCGATCGCTGGCGTTCCACCGACTACTTTGATACCCAGGAACGCCATATTTTAGTCGTCCCCTCCCTCAGTCTGGATCAGGAGGAACTGCAAAAAATTGAGGGGGTTAACCACTACGAAGAGCGATTGCTGTTTTCTCTGATTCGTCTCCGTAATCCCAACACCCACCTGGTTTATGTCACCTCTCAACCGCTCCACCCCAGCATTGTGGATTACTACCTGGAGCTTTTACCTGGCATCCCCAGTTCCCATGCCCGGGAACGCCTGACTCTGTTTGCCGCCTACGATGGTTCCCAAAAACCCCTGACCCAGAAGATTCTGGAACGGCCCCGTTTGCTAGAACGCATTCGCCGGGCTATCCAACCTGAGCAGGGGTACATGACTTGCTATAACTCGACCAGCCTCGAGCGGGATCTTTCCCTCCGCCTAGAGCTGCCCCTCCTGGCCGTAGATCCGGCTCTCTTGCACTGGGGAACTAAAAGCGGCAGTCGGGAAATCTTTCGACGCTGCGGCATTCCCCACCCGCCGGGCAGTGAGCTGGTTTTTTCAGAGGATGACCTGGCGGCAGCCGTAGCCGACGTCTGGGAACAGACCCCCACCCTTAAACGGTTAGTCGTGAAGCTGAACCAGGGGTTCTCGGGGGAGGGCAATGCCCTGTTAGATTTGCAACCCTGGCAGGCGATCGCCCCTGGTACCGTCAGCCACCGTGAGCGGACCAAGGGCTTACAGGCAGCCCTGGCTACCCTCAAATTTCAAAGCACCCAAGAAACCTGGCCCCACTTTGCTGAGAAGATTCGCACCCTGGGGGCGATCGCAGAGGTGTTTATCGAAGGGGAGCATAAGCAATCCCCCAGTGTGCAAGGTCGCATTACCCCCCGGGGTGAGGTCGAGATCCTCTCCACCCACGATCAGGAATTGGGCGGTCCCGATGGCCAAATCTTCTTGGGCTGTTCCTTTCCGGCCCGGGCCGACTATCGCCTGACCCTGCAGGAACTGGGGCAACGGGTTGGGGCCGAGTTGGCGGCGGCGGGTGCCCTAGAACGCTTTGGGGTAGATTTTATCGCCGTACCTAAGGGAGCGCCAGAAGGCTCGGATTGGGATCTCTATGCCATTGAAATTAACCTGCGCAAGGGCGGCACGACTCATCCCCTGATGGCCATGAAAATGCTCACCGAAGGGCACTTCAACCAGGCAGACGGCTTGTTCTATACCAAGCAGAATCAGGTGCGCTATTACCGCGCCTCAGACAATCTGCAAAAACCCCACTACCGGGGGCTGTTGCCCAGCGACCTAATGGACATTGTGGTGAGTCAGCAACTCCACTTCAACTCCATTTTGGGGGTGGGGGTCGCTTTTCACCTGATGGGATGTCTGTCGGAATACGGCAAGCTGGGGTTGACCTGCATAGGCACTAGCCCGGCCCACGCCAATCAGCTCTATCAGCAGGTGGTCAAGGCCCTAGACGTTTCTACCCTAGGCTAGCCACGGCGGCCGTGGGCGGATAGACCAGCGGGCTGGTTCGGAGGGGCCGTCGGATTCATCGGACAAGCAGATAAGCTCAGAGGAGCTGGACAATCCTAATCGGTAAATTTAAGCCGGTGGCGGAAATTAGCCACCGATTCCACCAAGCCCAGGGCAACAAAGTTGGTCATCAAAGCCGAACGGCCATAGCTGAGCCAGGGCAAGGGGATGCCCGTAACCGGGGCGAGCCCAATGGTCATGCCAATATTGATGGCGAGCTGAAAAACGATCATAGTGAACACCCCGACCACCAAAAGGGAACCAAAGTCATCCTTGGCGTTTTGGGCAATGATGATCAGCCGAAAGCAAATGATGAGGTAGGCGGCTAATACCGCCAGACAGCCGACGAAGCCCCATTCTTCACCAATGGCGGAAAAGATAAAGTCCGTATGTTGCTCGGGTATGAAGTTGAGCTGGGTCTGGCTGCCTTCCCCCCAACCCTGACCCCACAGGCGACCGGCTCCAATGGCAATGCGCGATTGAATCAGGTGGTAACCGCCGCCCAGGGGATCCTGATCGGGGTCCAGGAAGAGGATCAAACGATCCTTCTGGTAATCGTGGAGTAGCCCCCAAAATAGATCGCCAATTTTGCCCGACACCAAATTGACCGCCGTTGCCAGCACGGTACTAAACCATCGCCAGGGCAAGGTAAACCAGGCAATAGCCCCCATCAGCCCACTCCACACCAGCCAACTGGGCAGCAGCAGGTGAAACAAAAGGGCTGCTACCACGGGGGAGATAAACAACACTAACCAGCCTGGGTTACAGTTGGCCCAGTAGAGCATGCCCAGCACAATTGCTCCAAAGACCAAAGAGGTACCCAGGTCGGGTTGAATAAACACCAACAACCAGGGCAAAGCGGTAATCACCACTGCGTTAAGTACCCCCCAAAGGGTAGAGGCATCCCGCTGGCTGAGGAGCCTAGCCAGGGTAATAATGACCCCCAATTTGGCAAATTCGGAGGGCTGAATATTAAACGGACCGATTGCGATCCAACGCTGGGCGCCTAAACCTACGGTACCGATAAAGATGACCGCTACCAGTAAGCAATTGACAATGCCGTAGATAATCCATTGCCAATTCAGCAGGTTTTCGTAGCGACTGCGAGCGATCCAGAGAGCTAACCCCAACCCGATTAGTCCCAGGAAGAGATGATTCAACCCATAGGCGGTCTCATGGTGAAGTTGAGTGCTGTGAATCACTAGAGCCCCAAACACTGTGAGGCCAACCGGTAGGGCCATCAACAGCCAATCTACCCCGGGCCAACCCGCGGCGAGTAGCCGCCAGCGCTTTTGCCACTGAAGATCTAACATGGCTAGGAGGCCAACGCAGCAACGGAGATCTTGGCCGCGACCTGTTGGGCGATCGCCCACAGGGCTTTGGCGGAGGCGGACTCCGGAAATTGCACCACAATCGGTATCCCCTGATCGCCTCCCTGGCGAACGGTCATTTCCAGCGGCACACAACCCAGCAGGGGCACACCCAGCTCGGCTGCAATTTTCTCCCCACCGCCAGACCCAAAGATGTCGTAGCGTTTATCGGGGGCATCGGGGGGGATGAACACGCTCATGTTTTCCACTACCCCGAGCACGGGTACCTGGAGCTGCTGAAACATTCTCAGTCCCCGCCGGGCATCGGCCATGGCGACATCCTGGGGAGTAGAGACAATCACGGCACCGGCCATGGGTACGGCCTGGGCCAGGGTGAGTTGGGCATCGCCGGTGCCGGGGGGCATATCGACGATCAGGTAGTCGAGGTTGCCCCACTGGACCTGGTACAAAAATTGGCGAATGACTCCGTTGAGCATGGGGCCGCGCCAGATCACCGGCTGGTCTCGGTCGATCAAGAAACCCATGGAAACCATCTTGACGCCGTGGTTAAAGGCGGGTTCCAGCACCTCGCCCTGGGGCCCCTGGCGAACGGTGACATTGGCGTCGCCCAACCCCATCATGATCGGCGCGTTGGGCCCATAAATATCGGCGTCGATCAAGCCAACCGCTGCCCCAGCCTGGGCCAAGGCCACGGCCAGATTCACGGCGACGGTGCTCTTCCCTACCCCGCCCTTGCCACTGGAAACCGCCACAATATTTTTGACTCCATCAATCCCCGTACGATCGGGCAAAGGCTTTTGCTGAGGGGTTTCCGCGGTGACTTCAATGGTTACGGTCGCCACCCCCGGCAGAGTCCGGACGGCCTTTTCACAGTCTTCCATGATGAACTCTCGCAGGGGGCAGGCCGGGGTGGTCAGCACCAGGGTAAAGCTCACCTCGCCGTCGTTAATCGCCACATTGCGGATCATATTGAGTTCGACCAGGCTCTTTTGCAGCTCCGGGTCTTGGACGGGGCGCAAAACCTCCAGCACGGAGTCGGAACTTAGGGATAGGCTCATGGGGTTGCAGTCAGGTTGCCACTGAAATAGTGCAACATTAGCTTAACAGTCATTTAATTATCTTAAGGGGCACTGTCACCGATTGGGCCTGCGGAGCCCTAAGCCTTCCGCTGTTGAACCAGGGTATGGAGCCCAGGTTGCTGCGGCCCAGGCTCCCCCAATCCTTGGCCCTCGCGGCCAGAACCCTGGGTTCTGGCCATCCTGTAACGGTGCCTGAGTTACCCAGGGGCCCAGGGGTGCTTCTTCAACCTGCGATAGGCTAATCGTCAGCGGCTTTGAGAGCTGCGCCGATGAGCCCCACTTGGGGATTGAGCACAATATGAACCGGCACCTTGTCGAGCAGAGAACTGACTCGGCCCTTGTGGCTAAAGGCATCCATAAACGGCCCAGCGGTCATCAAGGCAAGGTTTTTAGCGGCAATCCCACCAGCCACATAGAGACCGCCGTAGGGCAAGAGTTTAAGGGCCAGATTGCCGGCCTCGGCACCGTAGGCTTCGACAAAGATATCCATGGCCTTTTGGCAGAGGCGATCACCCCCGGCAGCGGCGGTGGCAATCACGGCGGCGGGATCAATGGTTTTCGTGGTCAGCCCGATCTGTCGTTCCCAGGCGGCAATGGCCTCGGCCACGGGAGGGGACTCGGTGGCAAACTCGCGATCGCGCAGGAATTGATAGATGGATACAATGCCCTGCCCCGACACGACCCGTTCGACGGAAACCCGCGAAATCTGGTGCTTATCGAGCAGGTAGCGCAACAGTTGGAACTCGAGTTCCGAGCGGGGCGCAAAGTCGGCATGCCCCCCCTCCGAGGGAAAGACCATCCGCCGGTTACCCAGGAGGAGGGCAAAACCCTGTCCCAAGCCGGTACCGGCGCCCAGGATAGCCACTGGCGCCTGGGGATGATAGTCGCCGGGTTGGAGAGTATGCAGGTCTCCGGGCCCTAACCCAAATACCCCGTAACCGACCGCTTCGAAGTCATTGATCAGCTCGACTCGGGCTAGATTGAGCTCTGCCTGGAGGCGATCGCCCGCCAGGGACCAGGCCAGGTTAGTCAGGCTAGAGCAGTTATCCACCACGGGACCGGCAATGGCAAAACAGGCTCGTTCCGGGTGCCTGAATGGCTCGACTGACTCCGCCGCGGTATGGAGAAACTCTTTCACCATGGGCACCAGGTCAGGGTAAGCCTGACTGGAGTAAATGGCTTCAAAGCAAGGGGTCAGATCGGAGTTAGGCTGGGTTTCAGCGGTGATGTTGACCAGCCGCAAAATGGTCTTGGTACCACCAATGTCACCGGCAAGGAGGTAGGTCATGGCTACGGGATCACCCCTAGGGACTGGGGATGGCAAAGGGCAGTTCCTGGTTCAGCTTACCGCTGCGGAAGCCTTCCAAATCCAGTGTGACATAGGTAAAGCCATAGCCCTGAAAGGCCTTCACCAGGGCTTCTAAATCATTACAGGCAATAAAATTTTTGATGTGCTGCGCGGGGATTTCGATCCGGGCCGTATCCCCCACGGAACGCACCCGCAGGGTGCGTAGGCCCAAAGTCCGCAAATAACGCTCCGCTCGTCCCACCCGGTGCAGTTTCTCCAGGGTGATCGCTTCTCCGTAGGGAAAGCGAGAGCTGAGGCAGGGTTGAGCTGGTTTATCCCACCAGGGCAGGCCCAGGAGCTGGGAAATCTGACGTACTTCCAGCTTGGTAATGCCAACTTCAGCCAGGGGCGATCGCGCGCCCCGTTCCTGGGCGGCCTGAATACCCGGGCGATAGTCCCCTAAGTCATCGGCGTTGACCCCATCCACCACGTAGGGATAGCCCCGTTCCTGGGCCAGGGGACGCAGGGTATCGTGCAGTTCACTCTTGCAGAAATAACAACGATTGACCGGGTTGCTGGCGTAGTCGGGATTCTCGAGCTCATGGGTGGCCACGATTTCGTGGGCGATGCCAATGATTGCCGCCTGCTCCCGAGCATCCTCTAAATCCTCCGGCATCAGGGAGGGGGAGGCTGCCGTTACCGCCAGGGCCCGATCCCCCAGCAGGTCGTAGGCGACCTTGGCCACCAGGGTGCTATCAATACCGCCAGAGTAGGCAATCAAAGCTCGATCCATGTCGGCCAAGAGGGATTTGAGCCGGTCTAATTTTTCCGCCACCATCGTCTGTCTGGACCCAGTTGTTATTGAGGTGTTATTTAGGCAAGTCACTGTTCCAGTCAAGCTTGACCGGAACCTAGATCCTACCCTGCCGTTGGGTGTCTAGGAAGGCTTAACCCTGGGGCAAGGCAATCACCCCTGGCGGCCAGTGGGTGGGGTGGGCTAGGGTTCAGAAGGCCAAGCCGCGTCAATATCTTTCAGCACCGTGTCCAGATTTTGGCCATTGACGTAATCCACAATGCCCGACCAGAAGGCACCGGTTCCCACCGCACCGGGCATCAGATCAGAACCGTCAAAGCGAAGGGTATCGGCGTTTCTGAGGATTTCGACCTGGCGACGGGTGAGGTCGTCGGGGTAGGACTCTAGACTCACCTGGCGATGGGGGGAGATATAGCTCCCCAGCCCAGCCCAAATGGCGTGGGGTTCGGGGGTAGCCAGGTAAGTCATCAGCGCTCGTACCGCTGGAGTATCGTTAAATACGCCAAATAGAATGCCGCCCAGGATCACACTAGATCCCGAATCTGGATCCATCGGGGGGAGCGGAAACACCCCCAGGGTTTTACCGGGTTCAGCGGTTTTGGGGAGGAACTCCACAATAAAGCTGGCTTGGCGGTGCAAATAGCACCCAGGGGGGTCGTCAAACAAGGGCCAGGGGGCCTCGCCAAAAGCCGTGCTAATAACGCCAATGGCTCCCCCCCGCACGGATTTAGGATCACGGGCAATGGCCCCAAATTCCTCAAAGGCGGCTTTGACCTGGGGACTATTAAAGGGAATGGCGTGGCTGACCCATTGGTCATAGACCGCTGGCCCCGACTGCCGCAACAGGATATCCTCTACCCAATCCGTGCCGACCCAGCCACTGGCTTTGCCACTTTCCAGGCCCAGGCACCAGGGGGTGCCTCCCTCGGTAATAATGCGATCGCTCAAGGTCTGCAAGTCGGCCCAGGTTTCCGGAATGGCGTACCCCCTGGCGGCAAAGGCCTCAGGGTTATACCACACCAGACTTTTCAGATCGGCCCGCATCCACAGCCCGTAGACATCCGGCCCCAGGCTGACTAAATTCAGCAGGTAGTCGTCGTAGGCGGCGGCCAGGCTGGCGCGATCCATAAAATCCGTGAGCGGCACCATTTTGCCTTCTTCCGCAAAATCTAGCATCAGCCCCGGTTGAGGAAACAGGGCCATATCCGGGGGATTGCCCGAATCGACCCGGACGGGCACCAGGGTGGTAAAGGCATCGGTGCCCTCGTAGAGGATTTCAACACCGGTGGCCTCTGTAAAGGGGGCCATGGCTTGCCGCAGTTTGGTTTCTCCGATCCCCGTCAAGGTGCCCAGGATGGTGATGGTATCTCCAGGTTGCACGGTGGTGTTGGGAGACCCCACCGGTTGGGATTGACAACCACTCAGCCACAGAATCAGGATGAGGGGAAGCCCAATGAGCTGAGAAACCTTTGCCATGGAGACCGTTGGGGAAGGGGAGGGGAGATAACACCGTTCCCTCAATCCTAGGAGCATTTTCCCCGGTTTCCCCAACCCCTTAATCAAAAGTCTTGGTCATTGAGGTCTGGGTGAGCAGGCGGCTCAGTTAGCAGTCCTGAACCGCTGGTTTAGGGGGCACCCTGGGCGGCAATGGCGATTTCAGTATCCGGATCGAACAGGTGAATAGCCCTGGTATTCACCGCAAATAACCCCGTTTCGCCCAGGGCCAAAGCCGATCGCCGATCGACCCGGGCCGCATAGGTCTGCCGATCCCCTAGGGTTAGGTAAACAATCACTTCGTTCCCCATCCTTTCGAGAGCACTAATCTTGCCTTGAAGCGGGCTAGTCACCAGGCCGGTGGGAACGTAGTGGGCATCGTGGATATCTTCGGGCCGAATCCCACAGATGACTGGCTGCCCCAGGTAGCGTTGATAGCCCGGGCAGGTCGTCCGGTCAAGGGGAAAGGACACCGCCTCGGCCTTAAACCAGAGGAGGTCGTCCGTTTCCACTAGCACTCCAGCCAGAAAGTTCATGGCCGGGCTGCCGATAAAACCCGCTACGAACTTGTTGCTGGGGGCCCTATACAGGGCTTGGGGGGTATCCACTTGCTGCAAGCGGCCCTGATTTAAGACCGCAATGCGAGTGCCCATGGTCATAGCTTCGACCTGGTCATGGGTGACGTAGATCAAGGTGCTCCCTAACTCGCGGTGCAAACGGCTAATTTCGACCCGTGCCTGCCCGCGCAGTTGAGCATCGAGGTTCGACAGGGGTTCATCCATTAAAAACACCGCCGGGTTGCGCACAATAGCCCGACACACCGCCACCCGCTGCCGCTGCCCACCGGATAATTCCTTGGGTTTGCGCTGTAGCAGATCTTCTAGCTCCATCTGCTGGGCCGCCCGTTGCACCCGCTGCTGAATCTCGCCCTTGCCTAGGCCCTGCAACTCCAAGCTAAAGGCCATGTTCTCGTACACCGACATGTGGGGGTACAGGGCGTAGGACTGGAACACCATGGCAATGTCGCGGTCTTTGGCCGATAGGTCGTTGACTCGCCGATCGCCAATGTAGAGATGGCCCGTCGTCACCGGTTCGAGGCCAGCCAGCAGCCGTAGGGTAGTGGTTTTGCCACAGCCCGAGGGGCCCACGAAAACCAAGAACTCTCCATCGGCAATAGCCAGGGTCAGGTCATGCAGGGCCAAGACATCGCCGTAGCGTTTAGAAACCGACTCAAATCTGACCTGGGCCATAGGGGTATGAAGGGTAAGGGTGAGGGGGTAGAGGGTAAAGGGGAGATAAAATCTATTTTTTCTATAGCTCACCCTTTGATCGAACCGGCCAACAGCCCCCGGACGAAGTACCGCTGCAGCGCCAAGAAAACCAGCAGGGGCAGGGTCATGGTGATGAAGGCCCCGGCGGTCAGCAGGTGCCAATCTTGCCCCCGCGATCCCACTAAGTTCGTCAGGGTAATGGTCAATGGGGCCACCGTTGGGGTGCCCCCCAAGTACACCAGCGCCACCAGCAGATCGTTCCAGACCCAAAGAAACTGGAAGACCGCAAAGGAGGCGATCGCTGGCATCGATAGGGGCACGATCAGGCGAGTGAAAATTTGCCATGGGGTGGCTCCATCGACGGCGGCGGCTTCAATCAAGTCCCGGGGTAAGGAGCCTATGTAGTTGCGCAGCAGGTAAATGCCCAGGGGCAGGCCGTAGCCGGTGTGGGCTAACCATAGCCCTGCAAAGGTGCCGGTTAGGCCCAGATGGCCGTAGGCTCGCAGCAGGGGAATAAAGGTCATCTGCAGGGGCACCACGAGCAGGGCCACGATCGCCAAAAAGAGCCATTGTCGGCCTGGGAACTCCATCCAGGCTAGGGCGTAGGCCGCAAAGGCGGCGATCGCAATGGGGATGACCGTGGCCGGAATAGCGATGGTCAAGCTGTTCAGCAGGGCCTGCCCCAGCCCCTCCGCAGACAGCACGGTGCGGTAGTTTTCCAGGCTGTACTGGGTGAAGTCAAAGGGGTGTTGAAACACGGTCCACCAGCCCGTTGTCAAGACCTCCTCGGGGGGCCGGATGGAACTAATCAACAAACCCAGGCTGGGCAGGGTCCAGAGGGTGGAAAGCACCACCAGGGCCAGGTGAATCGGCGTTTGGCTAACCCAGGTGGTGAGACGAGTGGCGAGGAAATTGGGCATGGGCGGCGAGGGTAATCAGAGAGTGGCTACCGAAGGGGAGTTGGGCGGCGAAATTCGCGGATGTTGAGGACCATGATGGGGATGACCGCCAGCAGCAAAAGCACAGCAATGGCGCTACCCCGGCCATAATGGCGAAAACTAAACATCTCCTTAAACATGCGGCTAGCCAGCACCTCGGTGCCCTGGTTGCCGGCGGTCATCACGTAGACAATGTCGAAGACCTTGAGAACCAGCAGGATAGTGGTTGTAGAAACGACCAGAATCGTAGAGCGAATCAGGGGTAAGGTGATCCGCCAGAAAATTTGCCCTTCGCTGGCTCCATCGAGGCGGGCGGCTTCGATGATTTCCTGGGGAATGCCCTTGACTGCCGCTGACAGCAGCACCATGCAAAAGCCCGTTTGCAGCCAGATCATAATGGCGATCAAGGCCAGGTTGTTGATGGATCGCTCTACCAACCAGCCCACAGGCTCAAATCCCAGACTGGTGACCACCGCATTTAGCAAGCCAATTTGGGCGGTGCCAGCCGGGCGAAAGGCGTAGATAAATTTCCAGATCACACTGGCTCCCACAAAGGAAATCGCCATGGGCAGAAAGATTAAGGTTTTTGGCACGGGCTCATAGCGCACCCGGTCGGCCAGTACGGCGATCAGCAAGCCGAGGCTAACACTCCCCCCGGTGACGCCAACTAACCATAGGAGGTTATTCCGAAAGGCTTCCCCCATGGTTTTATCGGTGAACACCGTCAGGTAATTGGTCAGCCCCACAAAGGCTTGGGAGCGGGCATCGAAGCAGCTGATATATATGGTCACCAGGGTGGGAAGCACCAGGTAGACCGCTAGGAGCAGCAAGGCTGGGGTCAGGTAAACCCAGGGTAAAAGGCGATTTTTGCTATTCCCAGGGGCGAACCGTTCCACCAACCCGTTGGCCCCGTAAAAAAGGGCAAAGACGCCGCCACAGCCCAATCCAATGGCCAATGCGGCCACTAACCCCCGACCGAAAATGTGTGTCATAGCTTTTCTTAACACCTGATCACCAGGCTGAACCCCTGCCCCCAGGATAGAGGAGTCCGATCCAGGTTGGCTTCAAGACCGGCCGGTCTGACTGGCCCGGACGGTGATCATCGATCCGGCCTCTGCCCCAAGCCCCCATAAATACCGTAAGCTGCAAAGGAAGGCTCTGCCATACGGTCCTATGCCCGCTTTAGACCCGCTCCCCCCTCACCCTGCCCCCCCCAGTCCGTTTTCTCGACCAGAGTTGCTGGCCCCGGCGGGCAACTGGGATTGTGCCAAGGCGGCGGTGGAAAATGGAGCCGATGCCATTTACTTTGGGCTGGAACGCTTCAATGCCCGCATGCGAGCAGATAATTTCACCGAAGCCGATCTGCCTCGGTTGATGACCTTTCTCCACCAACGGGGCGTGAAGGGCTATGTCACCCTGAATACGCTGATTTTTACGGCCGAATTGACCGCCGCCGAGCAGTATTTAAAAACCCTGATTGCCGCCGGGGTCGATGGGGCGATTGTGCAGGATCTGGGCCTTTGTCGCTTGATTCGCCACCTTTCGCCCGACTTTCCCATCCACGCCTCTACCCAGATGACGATCACCAGTGCCGCTGGGGTGGAGTTTGCCCAGGGGTTGGGCTGCCAGTTGGTCGTGTTGGCGCGGGAATGCTCTATGGCAGACATCGCCAAAATTCAAGCCCAATTGCAGGCCAGGGCCAGGGCCCTACCCCTGGAGGTGTTTGTGCACGGTGCCCTGTGTGTCGCTTACTCTGGCCAATGTCTAACCAGCGAAGCCCTGGGCGGGCGATCGGCCAACCGGGGAGAATGTGCCCAGGCCTGTCGCATGGCCTACGATCTGATCGCCGATGGGAAAAAGGTCGATTTAGGCGATCGCCAGTATCTGCTCAGTCCCCAGGACCTATCCGGCTTGGAGGTGCTGCCTGAACTTTTACAAACCGGTGTCCGTAGCCTCAAAATTGAAGGTCGTCTCAAGGCCCCCGAGTATGTGGCCAATGTGACCCGCATCTACCGACGGGCGATCGACGCCCTAGGGCCCTCGAGTCCAGCCCCAGCCGCTGGGCTGACTGGCCCCTCTCCCGACGATCGCTACCAGTTGGAAATGGCCTTTTCCCGTGGTCTCTACACCGGTTGGTTAGAGGGCATCGATAACCAGACCCTGGTCCATGGCCGATTTGGCAAAAAGCGGGGGGTTTACCTGGGCACGGTCACCCGGGTCACGGCCGAGGGGGTCTGGCTTAGCCCCCAGGCCCCGGTCAAGGCTGGGGATGGAGTGGTCTTTGACCAAGGCCAACCCGCCGACCAGGAAGAAGGGGGGCGCATCTACCAGGTGCTCCCCAAGGGGCCGCAGGTTCTGCTACGGTTTGGCCGCCAGGCCGTCAACCTGCAGCGAGTCCGTAGGGGCGATCGGGTTTGGAAAACTAGTGATCCGGCCCTGACCAAGGCACTACAGCAAACCTACGCCGGGGATCAACCCCAATGGCAGCGGCCTATCACCGTTGCCGTGCACGGGGAGGCAGATCAGGGGATGACTGCGATCGCCCGGGACGATCTGGGGCACATCGCCCTCGCCACCTCGGCTATGCCCCTGGTGGTAGCCCAGGCTCAGCCGCTCACCGAGGACCGTCTGCGGCAACAATTTAGCCGGCTGGGGCATACCCCCTTTTATCTGCAATCCCTGGAAAATCACTTGGTGGGAGCGGTGATGCTGCCGGTCCGTGAGCTCAATCGCCTGCGACGGAGCCTAGTCGACCAACTCCTCGAGCAGCGATCGCAGCCCTGCCCCTGGCAACTGAATCCCACTGCGTCCCTGGGGGATCTTTGGCCAAGTTCCCCGACTTCCGACCCCAGGCGGCCTTCCTCGGGCCTGCCCTCGGCCCCAGCCCCTCAGGCCCAGTCCATCGATCGGGGGTCCCAGCCTAGCCAGGATAAAGGGGCCTGGGCCCAACCCCAGCTCACCGTGCTAGTGCGTCACCCGGCCCAACTGGCGGCGGCCCTCCAAACCGGAATCGATACCTTCTACTGCGAATGGGAAAACCCGGCCCACTATCGGGATACCGTGGCCTGGTTTCGGGATCACCAAGTCCAGGCCAGTCAAACTCTCTGGGTGGCCCCGCCCCGCATTACCAAGCCCCTAGAGACCTACATTTTGGAGCAGGTGCGGCGCTCCCAGGCCGACGGTTACCTGGTCCGTAACTATGACCACCTGGAGTACTTTGCGGACCAGCGCTGTGTGGGCGATTTTTCCTTTAATGTGGCCAATGCCCTTACCGCCGACTACCTGATCCAACACTACGGGCTGGAGCGGGTCACCGCCTCCTACGACCTCAACGCCGATCAACTGGGGGATTTGCTCCGCTCCGCCCCGTCCCATTGGTTTGAAATCACCCTGCACCAACACATGCCCCTGTTCCACATGGAACACTGTGTTTTCTGTGCCTTTTTGTCCTCAGGTCAGGACTTTCGAGATTGTGGCCGTCCCTGTGAACAGCATCAGGTCAAGTTGCGCGATCGCAAGGGCACCGAGCACATTCTCCAGGCCGATGCTGGCTGTCGTAATACCCTCTTTAACGGCGTGGCCCAAACCGGAGCAGAGTATGCCCAACGGCTTATGCAAGCAGGAGCCCAGGTGTTTCGCTTGGAATTTTTAGACGAAACCCCCGGGCAAGTCACCCAGACGATTCAGCAATACCAAAAACTCTTGCGAGGGGAGATGACGGGGGCTCAACTCTGGCGCCAGCTCAGGGTACAAAGTCAGCTCGGCGTCACCCGCGGGCCGTTAGATGCTCAGTAGGGAGCCACATCACTGGGGCAGAACCACCTATGGTGGCGGGATCCACGGGTAAAGCTGTGATTACGGCTGCCTATTCCCACCCCCCGCCCCTAGGGCCTCGGTACAGTCTTGCTAGCCCCCCGGTTCCTGGGTCGCTATTCTAACGCCATGACCTACCCCCCGATCGAGGAACCGGGGTTTTGGCCAGGCATTCTAGGCGGCCTGATTAGCCCAACTTTGGGTAGTGGGATCCAGTAGGGCCAGGAAGTCTGACACGACTCCATTGGTCCAGCCAAAGCCAATTTCGTTGGAGGAATAGCCAAACTGGATGTCATCGGCCACTTCTGAGGAGCACCGCTGCACGTCGTACTTTTCTAAAATCGTGCCCGTCCTTTCCAGTTCCTGGGCCACCAGCTGAACAAATTTTTCGGCAAGGCGGATAGCTTCAGTGTGGTAGCCATTGCGCTTCAATCCCTGGACGGCAAACCATTGCAGAGGCGCCCAGCCAAAGGGGGCATCCCACTGGTTGCCCGAGACAAGGGTGCTGGTCAGTAGCCCACCCGGGGCCTCAAACTTCCACAGGTTATCGACCACTCGCTTAGCCTGGTAAGGGGAAGCCAGCCCCGCCCAGAGCGGCATGAAGGTGGTGGCAAACTCGTAGGCCCGGCGTTGGCCGGTGTGGGCGTTGTAGTCAAAGTAGAGGCCGGCCTGATCATCCCAGAGGTACTGGTTGATCAGTTGGTAACGGTGTTGGGCGCGGGCCTCCCAGATCTGGTCTTCCCAGTCGTGGTTGAGACAGCGATGGAACTCGGCAATATCCTGCTCCATTTGGTAGAGCAACACGTTCAGGCAGACCGGTGAATAGTGAATAATATCGGCGCTGAAGGGGCCAAACCGATTGGTAATATCAAAGCCTGATTCCCGCATGGAGCGATCGCCCTGGTAGTACAGGTCCGTCAGTTGATCGGTGTCGGCATCGTAGAACAGGCTGACGTCGTAGTCTTCAACGGCATGGTCGCGAAAGTGCTCCCGTACCCGGTCGTAGTGGGTGCGGCCAGCGGCATCCCGTTCAGAGCTCACCACCTCTGGCGCCGGCCCTCGTCCCAAGGCCCGATAGTGGGACAGCCCGGTGACCGGATTAAAGTGGGGCGGCACCATCCAGTAGTAGTAGTAGCGCTCGATGACCGGCAACAGGGATTGCAGCCAGTCCCGATCACCGGTGCGCTGAAACACGGCCTTGGCCATCATGGATAGCACCGGCGGCTGGGAGCGATTGAGCATATAGGTGCGATTGGCATTGAGGACGGTGCCGTAGTGGCGCACCTGATAGATCAATTGATCCACCATACTCTTGGCCATCAGCAGTTCATCGTCCCACAACAGCCCTAGCACAATGAAGTAGCTGTCCCAGCCATACATTTCGTTGAAGCGACCGCCGGGCACCACGTAGTCGTGGGGCAGGTACAGCAGGCCGTGATCGGTAATCTGGTCGTAGTCGGCGGGCAAGACCCGCAGATCAATCTGGGCAAACTCTTCGGGACTGAGCACCGCCAGGAGAGCATCCGCCACCGTGTAGAAGTCTTCCTGGGCCGAAATGTAGACGGGCCAGGGGGCACCCGGTGGATGGTCAACTTTTTCATCCTGGGCTGCTTGCAGCACATGGCGCAGGGAACGCGACAGGGTCGGCCAGGAGTCTTTAATGTAGGTGCGAACAGCGTTAACCCGCCAGGAGGTCAGCTCGCTGGCGGGCGAGAAAACCGTTAGAGTCACAGGGCAGAAGGCTAAATTTCTACCCTTAAAGCTTAACGATTTACCGCTTGAACGAGTAGTGCCACTGGGAAGGTTTGCAGAATTTTGCTAATTGGCACACGGGACTGCTCCCTATGTCTGAGATCGCAAAGAACATCCTGCCAGGGGCCCTTGACCCCCGCTGGCAAGACCAGGGCCGTATCTCCCCAGACCGCCTTGCCGTAGGGATCCTGGTCCGGGGCAATGAGGCGGGTGAGAAACCGAGGCGCCACGGTAATCGCGCTGTGGCCCTGGTAGGTTCTGGCAAAGGCAATGATGTGCTGGGCCCGCTCTCCTTCCACCGCGATGGGCACATAGTCTCCCCGCTCAAACACATCTGAGTATTGGCGACGGGCCGCCAAGGTGCGCGTGATCAGAAACAGCTTAAGGCGGCCATCGTACCGGGTGGCCTTGAGATCGGAGAGCAGACTTTTCAGGTCGGTCTGACAGCGGCGTTTAATTTCCTGCAGGTAGGACAGGCGTTCATCAAAGTCAACCGGGCGGCGGTTGTCGGGGTCCACCAAGCTCAAGTCCCACAGTTCCGTGCCCTGGTAGAGGTCGGGTACGCCGGGAGCGGTGAGTTTCACCAGGGTTTGGGAGAGGGAATTGTAGATGCCGTATTCGGCAATTTTTTGTTGAAAGGGACGAAACTCTGCCAAAAACTCATTCTGGTCTGAATCTTTCAGAATCTGCTCGACAAAGGTGACAAAACCCTCTTCGTACTCCGTATCAGGCCGCAGCCAGGCGGTGTAAACCTTGGCCTCCCGCACCGCCTTGATGACGTAGGCTTTAATCCGCTCCACAAAGGACGGGTAGGATTGGGCATCGTTGCTAAAGGGAAAGACACCCACCAGGGTTTGATAGAGAAAATACTCGTTATTGGCGTCGGGAATGGTGCGGTTTTGGGTCACCCGTTTGTAGGGCTCGGTTAGTTGTTGCCAGCGCCGCACCTGTTGATCCCACTCCTGGGGAATTTCCGACAACACATTCAGCCGGGCTCGGACATCCTCGCTGCGTTTAGTGTCGTGGGTGGAGGTGGTGTTCAGGGTGTGGGGCCATTGGGCCAGTTGCCGCTGATTAAAACGATGGAATTCCTCGAGGGTAACCCCAAAAATGCCGGGATTGCCGCCCACCTCATTGAGGGAAATCAGCCGGTTGTATACGTAGAACAACGTATCTTCCACCCCTTTGGCCATCAGCGGACCCGAGAATTGCTGGAAGCGCATGGTGAAATGGAGCCATTCCTTCTGTTCGGCCTCCGTCAAAACATCTTCGTAGTTAAGGGTCAGGACCTTTTCCACAAAGGCCAGTTCCTTTTGTAGTTGGGGAATGCGTTTGTGGGCCTGGGCCACCGCCTGATGGATGTAGGCCCGATCGCGATCGCTGACGCCGGCTTCGTTGATATAGGTGCAATAGACTGGAAACTGTACCAGCACCTCTAAGATCGCTTTCCGCAAACCACTGAGGGTAAAGTCACGGCCGTAGCGGTACTTGCCAGCGATGCCCTTGAGTAAATGGCCGAGGTTATCCACGTCACCGACCAGGTTGGTGGCGGCAATCAACCGTTTGCGATCGATCACCCAGTCTTCGTAAACGGGCCCATGGTCCACCAGGCGCTGGTAGATGGTGTTAAAGGCCTTTTCGTTGCCGCGATCGCAGAAGAGGCCGTTCACCTGGTTGAGAAAGTCATAGCCGGTAGTGCCCTGGATAGGCCAATCGGCGGGCAGGGTTTCCTCCCGTTCCAGGATTTTTTCCACTACCACGTAAACCTCTTCACCGCACTTAGTGCGCAGCCGTCGCAGGTACTGCTCGGGGTTGTAGAGGCCATCTAGGTGATCTACCCGTAGCCCCTGCACCTGGCCAGATTTAACCAATTGACCAATCAGGGAATGGGTTTTTTGGAAGACCTTGAGATCTTCAACCCGCAGGCAAATTAATTCATTGACGTTAAAGAAGCGACGGTAGTTGAGTTCCTCCGCCCCCACCTTCCAAAAGCAGAGGCGAAAGAACTGGTCGATCAGGAGCTTATCGAGCAAGTCGTAGCGATCGGCCTGGGTACCGGTCTCGCCG
>DVEE01000087.1 GCA_015295885.1 Leptolyngbyaceae cyanobacterium M65_K2018_010 | reverse complement strand
TATCACCTCCTCCAGGGGGTGTTAGGCAGAAAAATTGTCGGATAACTCCCTAAAAAAGGGTGTTATGCGGATTAGAAGTCGTATAACGTCCTCTTACGGGGTGTTATGCGGATCGAGATCGGGATAACCACCCTAAAAGAGGGTGTTATAGGGATCTTGCGTCGCATAGTAGGTCGAATGGAGGCAGTTATGCCGCCAACTTCAGCAAATCTTTACAGCCAGTACGGAGAAAACCGGAGTAGCATTTAGTACATGCGCTCTGCTGCTACCCTCCATGGAATCCCGTCCGAGAAAACTCCTTGACCAGGTTCGTGATGCCATCCGTCTGAAACATTAGAGTTGTTGGGAAATAAGCCCAAGAATCCTTGAAAGCCTCTCCTGGCAAGCATTTGAGTGATTTTGATGAAAAGCCCTGGAAGTCAAGCTAAATAAGGGTTTCGGCGATTTTGAAGGCTATTCACAACAGGTCTATTAGTTCAGGGGCTAGTAGGGTGGCCCAAAAGCCTGGTAAACGTTTAAGTAAGTCATACTGGCAGCAGCTTGCCACGTAGACCTGCTGGGCAGGCTAGACCGTAGCGTTGTAGCAGAGTGGGGAGGATGTCATAAATCTGAGCCCCCTCGAGCACCTGGCCTCCTTTAGGAGCCTTGGGGTCATAGAAAATCATGAGGCCGAAGGGGGCATGGTTGGCGTCGTCGGGACCGGTGTCATTTTCAAGGGTGTAAAGACTGTTGAGCCCAATGCTGCCGATGGATCGCCAAGCTAAATCATCGAAGTAGACGATCAAGTCAGGGGCACGGCCACGTACTTTTTGATAAATGTCCTGGGGTTTAAAAACCTTGACGTTGAGGGGATTGCCATTGGGGTCCATGAGTTGGGAAAGTTGGGCGGTCAATTCCTGCCGCAGGGCTTCATAGCTATCCATGGTGACGATGCCTTCGGGTTCTCGACCTTTGACATTCAGAAAAATACGAGCGTAATAGCCACCGGCTCCCCAGGCCTGGGTCTGGCTCCAATCCACTGCCGCTGTTTCCAGGGATTGCCCCGTGGTAGGTATGGCCTTAAGGGCGAGGTAACCCTTGGCAATCAGCCATTCGTTGATGCAAATACCGCCCATCAGCGGTTGGGCACCATGGTCGGACACCACTAACACTACCGTGTCACTATCGCAGCGTTGGAGCAATTCTCCTACCCACTGGTCAATATGAACGTAGTAGTCGTGGATGGCATGGGCAAAGGGGGATTCAGCCTCGTAATGGGGATGACGGGAGTCCATAGGCTTCCAAAAGGCATGGTGAATCCGATCTACTCCCATGTCTACCAGCATCAAGAAGTCAGGCCGATCGCGCTCTATCAGTTTTTCGGCCAGGGTAAAGCGTTGATCGCAGAGCCGGTAGAGGTTATCGAGAATGCGAGCCTTGTCATCGGAACGGAAATTTGGGACGTCCATCATGAAGTCAGGCAACCAGGTTTTGATCTGATCGGCCAGTTCTGGGGGATGGGTGAAGGGGACCGCTGGGCTGGGGGTGAGGAAGCAGGAAACCAGGGATCCACAGACCGGGTAGGGGGGCGAAGTGCCAGGAACGCTCAAGACCGCGACGGTCCAACCGGCTTCCCCCAACAAATCCCAGAGACGCGGGAATTTGACCGCTCGACCGTCGGAAATAGCCATGGCGTGGTAGTTGCGATCGCGGCGGTTACGAAAGCCATAGATGCCCAACTCCCCAGGATCCCGGCCAGTCATCATACAACTCCAGGCTGGCACCGTAATCGCCGGGATGCTGCTCTCCAGGCGCCCATAGCTGCCCTCGGCCATCAGGCGGCTCAAATTAGGCAGGTCAGCCCGCCATTGCTCGAACACCAGAGAGGGCTCCATGCAATCGAGGCCGATAATAACGAGGCGAGGGTTGGGCATGG
>DVEE01000363.1 GCA_015295885.1 Leptolyngbyaceae cyanobacterium M65_K2018_010 | reverse complement strand
ATTGCTGGCAGAGGTAGCAAGACCAGCAAGCCGCCCGCAACCGAGAGTCCAGCTCTCAGGGCTTAGCAGCAAGTCTAGCCTCGGCCCCACAGTGCTAGGGTATTTGCATCAACACCCATCGATCAGCCCCACCGTGCAGGCTATGGCTCAAACTATTTTAATTGTGGAAGATGAGGCCGAAATCGCCCGCTTTATCCAGCATTTGTTAGAGAAAGAAGGCTTTACCTGCCTGTACAGCCGCGATGGCCACGATGCCCTACGGCAGTTTCAAACCCATCAGCCCCAGCTCATCATCCTAGACTGGATGCTACCGGGCATAGACGGGCTAGAGGTCTGCACTCGCATTCGCAAAGCAGCGGGCACCTACGACCCCTATATTTTGATGCTGACCGCAAAAGGGGAAGACTTTGACCGGGTGATTGGCCTCTCGACTGGGGCCGACGACTACCTGGTAAAGCCTTTTAGCCCCATAGAACTGGTGGCTCGGGTCCGCGCCCTGCTACGGCGCAGCCTGCGTCAAGGAAATCAGAGCCAGGTCTATCGCACGGCCCACTTTACCGTGGATCTAGACCGTCACGTCGCCACCCACCTGGTCAACGGCCACTCCCAAGAGTTAGAGCTAACCACCATCGAGTTCGATCTGCTGGCCACCTTTCTGAGCCATCCGGGCCGTGCCTGGAGTCGCACCTACCTGGTCGAAAAGCTTTGGGGCAACGATTTTTTTGGCGAAGAACGGGTGGTCGATACCCATGTGGCTCGCCTGCGGAAAAAGATTGAGCCAGACCCCAAGCAGCCCCAGTTTATTAAAACGGTGGTAGGCATGGGTTACAAATTCGAGGATCAGGCCTGATGCGGGTAGGGCTCCAAGGGCGGCTGTTTTTCTCTCACCTAGTGGTGATGCTGGTGGGGGTAGTTAGCTTTATAGTGATTAGCCGCGCCACTTCCCATCACCTATTTGCGGGGCATTTAGATCAAATGGCCAGCATGGGGCGGGTGGTTGATGAGATTCGCGAAGAGCTGCTATCGGGGTTTGAAAACGCCTGGAGTGGCAGCACGGTCTTGGCGCTAACGGTCGGTAGCCTCACAGCGGCAGCCCTAAGCTACTGGGTGGCACGCCGCATTACCCAGCCCCTGACCGAGATGGAGCGCATTACCCGCCAGTTTGCGGCGGGTAACTGGTCTGAGCAAGTACCCCGTAGCGATATTCCCGAGCTAGCGCGGCTAAGCCGCAGTTTTAACCGCCTGGCACTTAGCCTGCAAGATGTAGAAGAGCGGCGGCGGGAGTTGATCGAAGACTTGACCCATGAACTGAGAACACCCTTGACCATTGTGCGGGGCTATTTAGAAGAGTCGGAGGCAGAGTCGCAGGCACTCACCCCCGCAACGACCCAGCTATTGGTGCGGGAAACCCGGCGCCTCGAGCGCTTGGTCAATGATTTGCAAGAGCTCTCGAAGGCCGAGGCGGGGCAACTGCCGCTACAGTTGCAGGCGATCGCCCTGCCCCCTCTATTTGAAAAACTGCTGATACGCTTTGACAGCCAGATCGCCGAAGGCGGCCCCCAGTTAGGCTGGCGATGCGATGAGGACATTGCCCCGGTGCTAGCCGATGGCGATCGCCTGGAGCAAATTCTGGTTAACCTGCTGGGCAACGCCATCAAACACACCCCTCAGGGTCACATCACCCTCAGCGCCCAGGCCCAGGGAAACCAGGTTTGGATTGCCGTCACTGACACTGGCATCGGCATCGCCCCGGATGAACTACCCCACGTCTTTGAGCGGTTTTGGCGCTCATCCCAGGCCCAAAGCTCAGCCCCAGGCGGCACCGGCATCGGTCTGGCCATTGCCAAACGCCTGGTCGAACTCCACGGCGGACGCATCGAGGTCGAGAGCACCCTAGGCCAGGGCAGTACCTTTCGCTTCTCCATACCCCAGGCGTGAAACAAATTTAGTGATAGCTATCGCTCCAGGGAGATAGGTCATGGCCTAACGGTTTTGGCGATGGCTATAGTCAGGTTAGATTGACACAGCCTAGCCACAGCTTAGCCATGACCTATCCCTAGAGTGAGGGTAAACAACTTACTCAGGTGTTGGCTATGGTTGCGTTATCGGTTTCGGCGGGAGCATTGATTCTAGCTCTGTTACTATTCACCAGCATGGGCATATTGGCCTGGCTGTTTCCCTCCGAGGCTGCAACAGACCCCCATAAAAAGAAACTTTAGGGTCTACCTACCGCCATGATGCCAGTATTCAACCCACTGACTCCATGGCTGATGTGGGTATTGGGTTGTTAACGCTAATTCCCTGTGGGATACGGTTGGGTTTGTGATTGCCGCCATTGGGGTGAGCTTTAAGAGCGTTGCGCTGGGGGGAGAGGTGGCTGCGCACACCTCGAAGCCTAAAAACGGGGAGTGTTAGACCCATGTCAATCCTGTAGAATTTTGCCAATTTTGCTTTAGTCAGGCAAGTAGATGGTCAAGCTGGTAAAGCACCCTTAGGCGCTCCCCTGTCGATGCCCTCTCCCTTTCCAGGCATGGAACCTTATCTTGAGTATCCGAGAGCGTGGCCAAAGGTCCACCATCGTTTAGTTACGGCCATTACCGATGATTGAGCGCCTCAGCTATTACCCAAATATCAGGTGCTCGTCGAAGAGCAAGTCTATCAAGCCCAGGGGAAAGACTCTATTGGGATTGGTGCGCCAGATATGTCAGCCAGCCCTGCACGATAGCGCTGTACCCCAATCACTGAAACCATGGCTACAGCATCTGCCCCCGCCGAGCCGGTGATCGTCATGCTATCCATGCCTGAAACCATTCGCCAGGGCTATCCCGAAATTTGTGAAATTGCCACCAGTCAGGTCATCACTATCAACGATGCCGATTGGGCTGAGGAATGGTTAGCCAAGTCGCGGTAGCGTTTTGGGGGTTCCCCCTTAAGATAGGGCTGGGGCAACGGTGAGATGGCATCGTTCATAGCTCCAGGAGAAACCGGCTGCCAGAACACCACAACCCACCCCATAGCTGGTGGCGGTTTTCTCCTTCAGTGTCGTATTCCCCATGGTTAGCCCCATCATTCCACCCCGGCAGCATCGCCGCTACTTGGCCCACTGGTTGCTCAACAAGGACCGCGACCAGGGCAACGAACACCAGTTTAAGCATCCCTGGTGGCAGGTGATGTGCCTCACCGGGGTCGATTACTTCTCCACCCTGGGCTACCAGCCGGGCATTGCGGCCTTGGCAGCGGGGACGCTATCTCCCCTGGCGACGCTGATTTTGGTGCTGGTAACGCTGTTCGGAGCGCTGCCGATCTACCGCCAGGTGGCAAAGCTCAGCCCCCACGGCGAAGGCTCCATCGCCATGCTAGAGCGGCTGTTGCCCCGCTGGCAGGGCAAATTGTTTGTGCTAGTGCTACTCGGGTTCGCCTGCACCGACTTTATTATCACCATCACCCTCTCGGCGGCCGATGCCACCGCCCATTTGATAGAAAATCCATTGCTCTCAGGATTTTTACAGGGGCAGCGGGTGCCCCTCACCCTGGTTTTAATCACCCTCCTGGCCGTGATTTTTTTGAAGGGGTTTCAGGAGGCGATCGGGGTCGCCGTGGCGCTGGTGGCCCTCTATTTGGGCCTCAATCTGGTGGTGATTGGGGTGGCGGGCTATCAAGTGCTGCAACAGCCGACACGGCTGGGCGATTGGCACGCGGCGCTGACTGTAACTAGCCCCTGGCCCATGCTGGGGGTTGCAATGCTGCTATTTCCGAAGCTGGCCCTGGGTCTGTCGGGGTTTGAAACTGGCGTGGCGTTGATGCCCCTGGTGAAAGGCGACCCCACCGACACCGACACCCAGCTCAGGGGTCGCATTCGCCATACTCACTGGCTGCTGACCACAGCGGCAGTGATCATGAGCTTTTTTCTGCTCACTAGCAGCCTTGTCACCACCGTGCTGATTCCGGCAGCGGCCTTTCAAACCGGAGGGCAGGCCAACGGGCGAGCGCTGGCCTACCTGGCCCACCAGTATTTGGGCAATGCTTTTGGTACGGTCTACGACCTCAGCACCATTGCGATTCTCTGGTTTGCCGGGGCGTCGGCCATGGCAGGGCTGCTCAACCTGGTGCCTCGCTACCTGCCCCGCTACGGCATGGCCCCCGAGTGGGCCGGGGCAGGGCGGCCTCTGGTGCTGGTGCTTACGGCGATCGCCTTCACCGTTACCTTGATCTTTGATGCCAGCGTGGAAGCCCAGGGTGGGGCTTATGCTACGGGTGTACTGGTGTTGATGAGTTCGGCGGCGGTAGCCGTCACCCTCTCGGCCTATCGGCGCGGTTCAAGGCGAGGGGTGATGGCCTTTGGGCTGATTACCCTGGTGTTTTTCTACACCACCATTGCCAACATCTTTGAGCGCCCCGACGGCATTCACATTGCGACGTTCTTTATCATCGCCATTATTTTGACCTCGATGGTATCCCGGGTGTTTCGCTCCACCGAGCTGCGCGTCACCGGAGTAGAGCTTGACGAAACCGCCCAGGCATTTGTTGCCCAATTTCAAGGCCAGCCGGTGCGGCTGATCGCCCATCGCCGAGAAAGGGGGGAAGCCGCCCTGGAGTATCAGCTCAAGGAGCAGAAGGTTCGGGAGGACAGTCATTTACCTATCTCTCAACCGATCATTTTTCTGGAAGTGCAGGTGTTTGATGCCTCAGTGTTTATTGATGTGATTCAGGTCCAAGGCGTTGAAGTGGACGGCTACCGCATTTTGCGGGTGCAGAGTTCGGCAGTACCCAACGCCATTGCCGCTCTGCTGCTCTACCTGCGCGACCAGACCGGCACCCTGCCCCACGTTTACTTTGAGTGGGTGGAGGGCAACCCCCTGAAGTATCTGCTGCGCTTCATTCTCTTGGGCGAAGGTGATGTGCCCCTGGTCACCCGCGAAGTGCTGCGCAAGGCCGAACCCGATCCGATGAAGCGACCCCGCATTCATGTCAGCGGGTAAGTCAGGCGCTGTAACTGCTGTTCAATACGCTCTAGCCGCTGCAGCAACTCAGCCTCTATGGGGGTGGGTAAGTCGGTTGCCCGCTCCACGGTGAGGCTGCCGCTGGTTTCTAAAAGGGCCGCCTTAATTTCTGCCAGGTCTTCGAATCCCTGCCGTCGCAGCACGGTGCGAAAGTCTTCCTCGGTGATCAATTCCTTGGCTAGGTTTTCGGTCACGATCTGGCCATCTAAGAGCAGCAGGGTGGGTCGGCCTTCGACCAGGCGCTCGATACGGGGATAGTGATAGGCCAGGCGCACCACCAGAGAATTGTTCACCAGCAAGGCCGCAGATCCAATCAGCCCACCTGTGACCGAATTATCGTTGCCAATGATGGCGTTTTGCACGGCATTAGAGAGCATCAACAGTACCACCAGGTCAAAACCGGTGAGCTGCCCCAGTTCTCGTTTGCCTCCTAACCGCAGGGCAATCAGCAAAAAACCATAGACCAACATGGGGCGAATAATTTTCTCCAGAATCGAGATATCAGGTATCCACAGATCGCTAACCATAGGGTTTACCAGCCAGTCACAACGGATAAGGCACAACGGATAAAAAGGAGGGCAACTCTATGATGCTAGAGCTAAGGCACCTGACCGCTTGCCTAGGTGGGAGTGGCGTCGATACCCAAGATCCTCTCATGGCAGGTTTGCCCCTACCCCGCTACCCCAGAACCCTACCGCCCCTTCCCCCCGTGCTGGCCAAAGAAGAAGGCCACACTGTCTACCAAAACAAATGAACGGAGATGACCCCTGCCGCCCTACCCTGTCCTCCCTGAGGCTGGAGGACTCAACTCTAAAAGAAGATCAAGGCGGCGATCGCCCCCCAGCTTAACTTGGCCAACTGCGAGTTAAACGCCGCAATAGGGATCGAGGCCAGAAATACCAGTGGCGGAATCAGCGCCCTGCGGGTAAGCCGCTGCACCCGTAGGGAAGACAGGTGCCGGGGAATGAGCCGATAGTTATGGGCGGCATAGTGCCACAACAGTGTTTTTAGCAGGCCTGTGACGGCCATGCTGAATGCATAAAAGGCCACGGCACTGCGATGATCCCCGTAGCGATCGAGCACTGAGGTGGCGAAGGGCAGCGATACGATGCTCATGAGCAGCCCAATGTTAACAGCGACAAAGGTGTAGTCATAGCGCCGAATAAAGCGAAAGTAGTGGTGATGGCTAATCCAGTACAGGCCAATCACCGCAAAGCTCGTGACATAGTTCTGATAGTTAGGCCACAGGTCCACTAAATCACTGGCGATATGGGCAGCGGAGGCATTGCCCGGAAGCCTCAGATCAAGCGACAGCAGCGTAATGGCAATGGCAAAGACCGCATCGCTAAAGAAAATGATTCGATCTAGCCCGAGTTTGTCTCGCTTCATGGCTTCCTGCTGAGAGCCCTCAAAAATGCCACCGGTCAACCTGGCCAGACTTTACAGAGGCCATGTGACAACCCGATGACAAGCCTGTAGCGATTTCATCAGGGTGTTTGAGGCTGTGGCCCAAACGCCTAGGGGTAGAGGGGTTACCAGCGCTCCGTCAGCCGCGTTAATCGCGTTACAGGGGGCAACCTCTAGGCTAGGCATGAAGACCTTGGGGTCAGCGGCGGTACCCTAGCTGGCCATGGCGATCGCAAAGCCCAGCCCCACCCACAACAGCAACATCCAGCGGTGGGCGGGGGCGAGGGCAAAGGGCAGGGGGCGATCGCGATTGGAATCAGCAACGTCCATCAACTCACCGACCCAGGGCCGGTACACCGCTGGTCAGCAGTTCCCCCTGCTCGACAGTGGCGTAGATCAGAGTGCGATCTCCCAGGGGCAATAGCTCTGAGACCCTACACTCCAGGTAGGCCAGGGCGTCGCTTAAGCGGGCACAGCCCTTCTCGGTCAGGGTAAAGGACAGGTGCTCAAAGGGGGCGGAGGTGGGTTGCTGGGTCGAGAAATGACGGCGCACCGAGCGACCCTCCTTGAGGATATTCAACCCGAAGGCAGTGCCCAGGCTGAGGGGGCCAAGGCTACCCTGGGGAAGCGCCACCATCAGCCCGGGAGGATTAAAGCTGGCCTGGGTGACCGAGGCGGTGAGTATACCCATGGGGGTGCCCTGGTCGGAGGTGGTCAGGACACAGAGCGCCCCAATAATACGACCTAGGGCCTGTTGGGTGCGATCGCCTTGGCCCTCCACCAGGGTGGGTCGGGTGGATTGCGGCTGCTGGCGTTTGCGCAACCGCTGGGCAAACTGGGCGGCGGCAGCTTGGCAGGCCTCGAAGGCGGCGGCATCAGGGCTAAAGCGCACTCGCAGCGGCTCAAAGCCAAAGGGGAAATTGGCATTCCGTAGCTTCTGGGCTAGCCAGTCGATCGCCTCACCGCTCCAGCCATAGGAGCCAAACACGCCCACCGGCTTGGTCTTAGGGAGGTTTTCTAGGACTAGCCCCAGGGCGGTCTGCATTTGCACCGGGGCATGCCCCGCCAGGGTCGGCGAGCCTAGGATCACCCCGTCACAGTTGGCCAGAATATCGAGGAGGGTGGCCGGGGCGGTCTGCTCACAGTTCACCAATTCCACCGCCACCTCGGCGGCCATAAGCCCCTGGGCGATCGCCTCCGCCAGCCGCGCCGTGCTGCCGTAGGCCGAAGCGTAGAGCAGGGCCACCCGCGCCGACCTTGGCGGAGGCTGCTGGCACCACTGGTAGTAGTCCTGCATGACCCGGCTGAGACTGTACTGCACCAACGGCCCATGGCCCGGTGCAATGGTTTTTAGGGCCAACGGCCGGAACTCCTGGAGGGCGGTAGCCACCTGGCGAGTCTGGGAACTGTGTAGGCAATCGAAGTAATGGCGGCGATCGGCATCTA
>DVEE01000556.1 GCA_015295885.1 Leptolyngbyaceae cyanobacterium M65_K2018_010 | reverse complement strand
AAGCTCTTATCAAGAAACTTCTCAATGAAGGAGAACTGGTCATAAATTGGCATCGGAAGGTGAAAAACAAGGGAAGTGCTATTAATGCAATTTAGATGCGCAACAGCTTACACCGCCGAAGATGAAGGGCTTTATGACCACATCACCGGGTGAATTTTGGGTTGCTAACATCCCCTTTACCAACGGTCAAGCCTCCAAAAAGCGACCCGTCTTGATTCTTTGGCTTGACGGTTTCGATGTTGTGGTTGCTGCTGTAACCTCAGCCGCCCCCCGTAGCCAGACCGATTGGCAAAAGCACATTTACCTTCAGTTCTGAGACTCTTGCTGAGAGTTTCAAGGTGAAACCGCGCCCTCTGCAACCTGCCGCCCCGCGGCTCAGGCCGCCGCTAGATCAGCGTTAGTAAGTAGATAAGGGTAAACAGCACAATCCACACTACATCTACAAAGTGCCAGTAGATTTCGGCCATTTCGGGTCCGGTGTGAGTGATCTCGTTGTAATGGCCGGACCGGCGCGATCGCCACAGCACCCCCAAAATCAACAGCAACCCGATGAAAACATGGGCCCCATGGAACCCAGTCATCAAGTAAAAGCAGTTGCTGAACAGGTTGGTTTTCAGGCCGTAACCCAGGGTCAGGTATTCATAGATTTGGCCTGCTAGGAAAATGGCTCCCATCGCGGCCGTGATGGCAAACCACTTGCGCATGCCGGCCAGGTCGTTGTGTTTGATTGCTTTAGTGCCCAGATTGATCACCCAACTGCTAGAAACCAGAATCAAGGTATTGATGGTGGGCAAGAGCAATTCCACCTCAGTTTCCTCTGGGGGCCACTCGGCAATGGAGTTGCGAAACACCAAAAACACCGCGAAAAACCCGCAGAACATCAGAAATTCTGAGGCCAGGAAAGTCAGCAGGCCTAACACACGCAGATCTGGATGTTCGGCGTGGGCAACCGCAGAGGCGGTAGCGGAGGGATTAGAATCGATGGTGCCTTGCATGGGAGTCAGAGAGGTAAGGAATGGGGTTGGCGATTTTAGCGAGTATCGATCCGGCCTGAGCGGGCTGCTGGCGGTCGGGGTGTGCTAAGGACACCTGCCAACCGGCCACTAGGATGCAGCCTAGGTGGTGCCTGACCGCCTAGGAGGACTGGGAGGTGACTTCGAGAGCCGGTTGGGGATTCTGGCCATAGTCGTAGGGGCCTTGGGTGACCACGGGGAGCACTTCCCAGTTTTCAATCAGGGGTGGGGACGCGGTAGTCCACTCTAGGGTTAGGGCGTTCCAGGGGTTATCCCCGGCTTTAGGGCCCCGACTCCAACTCCACAGCACATTCAGGTAGAAGGGAATGACCGATACTGCCAGAATGTAGGCTCCCACGGTAACGAGCTGATTGAGACCGGCAAATTGAGGGTCATACATGGCAACTCGGCGAGGCATCCCTTGCATGCCCAGTTCATGCATAGGGGTAAAGGTGAGGATGGTGCCGATGAAGGTCAGAATAAAATGGATCTGGCCTAGCCGCTCGTTCAGCATTCGTCCAGTGATTTTAGGAAACCAGTGATACACGGCGGCATAGATACCAAACACGGAGCCTCCAAAGAGGACGTAGTGGAAGTGGCCCACCACGTAGTAGGTGTCGTGGACATGGATATCGAAGGGGGCTGTACCTAGCGTCACACCACTGAGGCCGCCGAACACAAACATGGATAGCAGACCTACGGCAAACAGCATGGCCGTGGTAAAGCGAATTTTGCCGCCCCACAGGGTCGCCACCCAGCTAAAGATTTTGATGCCTGTAGGCACGGCCACAATCAAGGTGGAAATGGTGAAGAAAATCCGCATCCAGGGGGGGGTTCCACTGGTAAACATGTGGTGTACCCACACAAACAGACCTACAAAGCAGATGGTCAGCGAGGAGTAGGCGA
>DVEE01000177.1 GCA_015295885.1 Leptolyngbyaceae cyanobacterium M65_K2018_010 | reverse complement strand
CGCTGTTGCCTGGCCTAGGCCAGGTTTTGAGAATTGGACCCTCCCTTTACCCTCGGCTGCACGTTAGGGTAGCTCCCGTCGGGCCTCTGCACCTTCCAGCTAAGCGGTTAACTGGCTTGGCTCAGGATTGCCATATCCCTAGGATGCCTGGAGCTGCGTCAGGGGAAGCCCCTTAGGTATTCCTGGGAGTTAGGTTTCCCTGAGTTTGAGAGCATTCACTTAGCCAATTTCTCGACTAAGGCTCAGTTGTCTAAGTCCGTAGCGTCTACCATTCCGCCACGCCCCCGTAACATAACAGGCGTTCATGATGAACCATCGTTATGTAGAGTTCTATTCCACCACCAAGTGGAGCGGATTGCAACTGTTCGCCCAGAATATTTGGGAAATTCAACCCACGGCTTACAATAGCGTTAAGGCTACCTAGTTGAATGCAAAACTTAAACAACTCACTAACTTGGCGCCATGGATCTATCCCTTGATGTGTTGTTGACCCTGGCTCTCTATGGGGGGCTAGCTGGGCTCTATCTCGTTGTGGTACCCCTCGCTCTCTTGTTTTATCTCAAGGGGCGTTGGCATCAGGCCGGTTCGGTTGAACGGACCCTGCTCTACGGGCTCATGTTTGCCTTTTTCCCGGGGGTGCTGGTGTTTAGTCCTTTTCTCAATTTCCGTCCCCCAGCGCGCAAGCTGATGTCCTAAGCCAGGGGCCATGCGACGTATTGACATTGTAGGGATTGGCTTAGGCCTGTTTTTGGCCGGGGCAGGCCTGTTTCTAGGTCTTCGCTGGGCGGGCCTGGATGGAATTACGGCGGGCCTGTGGAGCCAGGCGGTGATGGTCGGCGGCTTAGTCGGCTGGCTATTGACCTACCTACTGCGGGTGGTGACTCAAAATATGACCCTGAACCGGCAACTGGATGACTACGAGGCAGCGGTGCTGCAAAAACGTCTGGAGGAACTGTCTCCTGAGGATTTGGCTGCCCTGCAGGCCCAGCTTGACGGGGAAAAGGACGCTTCCTAGGGCTTCTCTAGGGCACCATGGACGCGGTGCCGCCTATGGTCTAGAGTTCAGTATTGGACTGTTTATCCGCCCTAGCTATGGCCCGAGTTGCTGAACGCTTTCAAACCCTGCGATCGCGCGGTGAGTGCGCCCTGATTCCCTTTATTACCGCTGGTGACCCCGATCTAGAGACCACTGCCGCCGCTTTGCACATCCTAGACCGAGAGGGTGCCGATTTGATTGAGTTGGGGGTGCCCTACTCCGACCCTTTGGCGGATGGGCCAGTTATTCAGGCGGCGGCGACTCGGGCTTTGCAGCGAGGCATTACTTTGGACCAGGTGTTGACCCTGGTGAAAACGGTTAGCCCCCAACTGCAGGCGCCTTTAATTCTATTTACCTACTACAACCCGATTCTCAATCGGGGAATTGAGGCCTTTATGGCCGATATTGCGGCCGCCGGGGTAGCCGGCTTAGTGGTGCCCGATCTGCCCCTGGAAGAGGTAGATGCCCTATTGCAGGCCGCGACTCAGGCTGGCATTGATGTCACCCTACTGGTAGCACCGACCTCACCGATGGAGCGTATTCAAGCGATCGCCACCCAAGCCCAGGGCTTTGTATATCTGGTCAGTGTTACGGGGGTCACTGGTATGCGCCAGGAAATTCAGAGCCGGGTTAAAGATTTGCTGGACAACCTCAAGCAAACCACGGACAAGGCCATTGGGGTGGGGTTTGGGGTTTCTGGCCCGGACCAGGCGGCCCAGCTTAAAGCCTGGGGGGCAGATGGTGTGATTGTGGGCAGTGCCTTTGTGAAGCGCCTAGCGGCGGATGATACCCAGGCGGCGCTGCAAGAGGTGGGGCAATTTTGCCAAAGCCTTAAGGCTGCCCTGCAGAACTAAGAAGGAGGACAAAGGATTTAAGCATCCTCCCTGGGTTCA
>DVEE01000244.1 GCA_015295885.1 Leptolyngbyaceae cyanobacterium M65_K2018_010 | reverse complement strand
ATCGTCCTGCGCGTCTCCGTCGAGGATGCGGAAACGGTGCGCGCCCGGGCCAGGATCGGCGGCAGAAAGGCAAACCCGGCATAGACCAGGGGAATGCCCGGATCCGCCTTAATTTGCAAGCCGGTGCTGCCGACCACATCCACTACTGCCAGGGAAACGCCATTGACCTCCGTGGCCATGCCCGATCGCACCGTGGCCACCAGTTGCCCCCCCTGGTCATAAATCAGCACCGCACCCTGAAGGTCGCGAGCCAGCAGGGTAACCCCCTCGCTTAGATCGGGCTTGGTGGGTACCCAGGTGCCCCAAAAGCGAGGCCCCTCAGTCTCTAGCGGCTTCATCGGCAGTTGTAGCACGGGGCTATTGTTCAGCTTGACCCGCACCGCTGCCACCCCCCAGTCAGCCTGGTAGAGGGTCACGCCCCGGTAGCGCAGCGGCTCATTGACATGGATGGTTTTGCGACGGAGCTCAGCCCCGGCTGGATCGAGTACCGAGAGATCGGAATAGAACTGGTCAATCTGGCCATTGGGGGTGTAATCAATCCAGAACCGATTCACCCGTACGGACCAATCCTTAGGAATTTGGGCGGCGGCCCAGGGCCCGGCGTCGAAAATATTACGAATTTGGAAGGTTTCACCGCTGGGTACCAGTTCCTGGGCAAAAAAGCCCGTCATGGCCCCCCAAATGGCCCCCAGCAAAATCAGCAACATGCTGGCATGGACAATAATTGGCCCAATCCGGCCCGCTAGACCCTTCCGACCGTAGAGGGCCGCCCCCTCCTGAAAGACTCGATACCGCCGCTGAGTTAACCCCGTGGCCAGGGTAGGTAAGGCAACCTCGGGGAGTTCAGCGCTGAGCGCCAGCTTCTGGAATTGCCGGGGCTGGTGGTAATAGGTCCACTTTTGAGCCGCGCCCAGGGCCGGTAACTGGCGCCTAAAGGTACAGGCGGTCAGACTCGCCCCAAATAAAATTAGCAAGGCCAAAAACCACCAAGTGCGATAGACGTGGTCTAGCCCGCTGACTAAAATCACCTTCCAGCTCAAGAAACCAAAGAGGGCTGGATCCTCGGGATAGTTAGCTTGATAAAACTCGAGGGTTTGCCCCTGTTCAATCACCGTGCCGGCAATGCTGAACAGGGCGATGGTGAGCAAAAGGACAATGGCCAACCTCAAATCAGCCAGCAGAGGCAGCAGATCTTGGCGAAAGTATTGGCGGATAGACTGCCACAGGCCCGCTTGAGAAATTTCAGAGGAGGTCATTGAAATTTGGAGGATGTGAGGTTGCTTTAAGGATCTTAGGAGTTTTTGGGCAGCCCTGCGGGATAGGCAGGCTCTACCCAAAAGGAGCAAGGAAAAAGCTGAGGGCTAGACCGGTCGGCGGGGCCGTAGCCCTGACCGCTAAGCCAAGGCCGACGGTAGCAGGCGATTGAGCAGCGAAAACAGGCCAAAGACCAGCAGCAACACTCCGCTGGCCGGGGTAATCCAACTAGACCACTGACGCAGCTCCAGCAGGCGCTTGAGAGTCGTGGTAAAAGTACCCGCCAGCACCAAGGGGGCCACGTAGCCCACCGCGTAGGCCAGGAGGAGAGCGCTACCCAAAACGGGATCTTGAGTGGCCGAAATCCAGGCCAGCAGGGTAGCCAGCACCGGGGTGCTGCAAGGAGAGGCCACAATGCCAAAGGTCAGGCCCAGGGCATAGGCTCTCAGCCAGTCGGGTAGGTGCCAGCCCTCCACAGCGGGCCCAGCGATCGTCGGGAGGGAGAGGGGCAAAATCCCCAGCAAATTTAGCCCCATCAAAATAGCGATCAAACTCACTAGAATGGGCAAGCCAATCGCCACCTGACCATAGACATAGCCGAACAACCCGGCGACCAAACCCAACAGGGCCAGGGTCGTCGCCAGCCCCAGCGCAAACCCGACCGCCTGCTGAGCCGCCT
>DVEE01000152.1 GCA_015295885.1 Leptolyngbyaceae cyanobacterium M65_K2018_010 | reverse complement strand
CCCAGACTTTCTCGACCGCATTTATATGTTAAAACATTGGATGAATTCACTTTTCAACAGACTTTGTGGGGACTTTAATCAGTCTAATCAAGTCCTTTTTTGAAGCCTTTTAGAGTTTAACATTCTTCGCAATTCTTCGCATCTGTGTTTTTATCTTAAATGAATCAGGCAATTGTCGAATTTGAAAATCTGCATAAGAATCACCTCGAGGAAAACCTAAAATTCAGGCAAAAGAGCCCTGAGTTTAATTCTTGAAGAGGTAAATTACTGGTGGATGCTTAAGCTAGCTTCAACTCGTTTTAGAATTTTTTGGATATTTTTCATGGAGCCACAGTCTACCCAGTATCCATCCTCAGAGCTAGTGGAGCAAAGCTCTAGTGAATCAGAGTTGTGGGGAGGGACGGAATTTGCTTCGAAAGGTGTGGTTCCCCCCCAGGAAGTTCAGCAGCTCTATCGAAGGTTTCGTAAAGCCGCCCTTGAATCAACGGCTAAAGAGCTCCAAAGGCAGCAGTATGAACGCCTTCAAAGGCAGGTCGAGATTCTCAATATTCCTATAGATAACATTTCAATTGGAGACTTTCTGCGACAGCTGAAGCGGGGAGTTGTCTTTACTCCCAATGTCGATCACCTGATGAAATTGCAGAAAGATCTTGACTTCGTAAAGGCCTACAGCAAGGCCGACTTTCGGGTCTGTGACAGTCAAGTGTTAATGTTCGCCTCGAAGTTCCTGGGCAAGCCTATCCAATCTAAGATCTCGGGCTCGGACTTGTTCCCCATGTTTTGTGAGTACCATCGCTACAATGAAAATATAAAGATTTTCTTGCTAGGAGGGGCAGAGGGAGTTGCCGCTCGCGCCCAAGAGCGAATCAATGCTCGCATTGGCCGAAGGATTATCGTTCAAGCCCATTCTCCTTCCTTTGGCTTTGAGCAAGACGAGGAAGAATGTCAGCGGATTGTGGAAATGATTCGTCAGTCTCCAGCCAATGTATTGGTGGTTGGGGTAGGCGCCCCTAAGCAGGAAAAGTGGATCGCTAAGTATAAGGATCAGTTGCCATCTATTGATATCTTTATGGCAGTAGGGGCTGCCATTGATTTTGAAGCTGGCAATAAGCCTAGGGCTCCCGAGCTGATCAGTAAGTTGGGTCTGGAGTGGTTGTACCGCCTAGCTTCGGAACCCCAACGCCTCTGGAAGCGTTATCTACTCGATGACTTTCCCTTCCTGTGGTTAGTCCTGAAGGAACGGCTGGCAACCCCAGGGCGTTCGTCTAAGCCTTCGGATTCTTCCTTTCCCTAAGCATTGCCGAGGAATCCTGTGCCATCCTGGATAGGCAACTGTTCCCATGGATGATTATGGTTCCTGTAGTAGTCGATGGTCGGGCTCAATCCGCTTTACTGACTGAGGATTTAGTCGCCTACTATCGTCGATTGCCAGCCGCTGACTTCACGGTTGTCGATGTGGAAACCACGGGTTCCCGACCCCATGAATCTCGGGTGATTGAAATCGGGCTGATTCAGGGTTCCCTAACCCAGGGAATTACCCATGAAGCAAGTTACTTGGTCAATGCTGGGGTACCTGTGCCCTACAACATTACCCGATTAACGGGGATTGACACGCCTATGGTTAGGCAGGGGGTACCTGCCGCAAACCTTTGGCCTAGTTTACGCAGACCCCTAAATGAAGGGGTTTTAACCGGGCATAATCTGGCTTTTGACTACGGCTTTTTGCAGGCAGAATACCGCCGATTGCAGCAGACCTACCAGCGTCCAGACCAGCAGCGGTTCTGCACAGTGATTTTGGCCCGGTTGCTACTCGCCGATTTACCCTCCCGCAGTTTGCCCCAACTGGTCAGTCACTTTGGCTTTGAGGTGGGGCAATCGCACCGAGCCCTAGCCGATGCTAAGGCTTGCTGGTTGCTAGCTAACCGGCTGCTCT
>DVEE01000297.1 GCA_015295885.1 Leptolyngbyaceae cyanobacterium M65_K2018_010 | reverse complement strand
TCATTGACCTGTCCCTGCCAGGGCCGGTTCATGGCCCTGAGGATCTCGGGATGGGAATGCTGTAGGGGAAGATCGAGATAGGGTAGAACGTTGGGAGTTTCCTGGATGGCAGCGATCACCTCGGCTGTCAGCCCAGTGGGGTAGGCGTAGTGCATACGAATCCAGGGCACATCCACCTGACCCAAAGCCCTGAGTAACTCAGCGAGTTGGGGCCTGCCGTAGAGGTCAATACCGTAGTTAGTGGTGATTTGGGAAATCAGCACCACTTCCTGCACGCCCTCATCGGGCGCGATCGCTGATTGCCCCGGAGATGGGGAATGATGCAAAAGGCGCAGCGATAGTCACAGCCCTCCGCCACCCGCAGATAGGCCACGCTAGAGGTGGTGGTGCGGTAGCGGGGTACGGTTTCATCGGCAAGGTAGGTCGGTTCGGGGGAGACCAGTTTAACCCGTTCACCAGCTTCAGCCCGCTCAATCACCTCAACAATCCGGTGGTAATCCCCGGTGCCCACCAGGGCTACTGCCTCGGGAAGTTCGTCCAGCAGCTCGTGGTGAAAGTGTTGGGCCAGACATCCCGTAATCACGATTTTCTTATGGGCGGCCGCCAATTCCACCAGAGTGCGCACCGATTCTTCCCGGGCTGCCTCAATAAAGCTACAGGTGTTAACCACCACGTAGTCGGCTAATTCCTCATTAGCATCAACTTGATAGCCAGCCTGCACCAGCAAACCCAGCATATGCTCGGTGTCAACCCGATTCTTTTCGCAACCCAGATGGTTGAAGGCCACGGTTGGCTTTAGGCCCATGCTTCTATCCCTAGCCATATTTCTGTACCAGTCATCCTATCCAAACCTGGTTCAGCCCCAGGAAGTCATCTCAGACCAGTACCTCCCATCGCTGCAACCTGCTCTAGTTCATCGCTAAGCCCCGTCTTACCCAAGCCAGTAACAGAACTTAACAGTGTCCCTTCATATTACCTTACACGAAGAAGCCGCTTCAGGCTGACTAAGTTGCCTCGGCTGAAGCGCTGCCATCCTTGATATGCTGATAATGTAAGTGGAGCCCAGGGATCATTCTGGTTCCTAGGCCCTGATCAATGCCACTGCTCACTCGAGTCCAGGCCCAATTCCCGTGGACCTAATTGAAATCTTTGGTACACCCCACCCCGTCATTGGGGTAGTTCACCTGTTACCTTTGCCCCTTTCCCCTGGGTGGCAAGGCAGCCTGCAGCAGGTTGTTGATCGGGCTGAGCAGGAGGCTGTGGCCCTGGCCTCCGGGGGCGTGCATGGCCTGATGGTGGAAAACTTCTTTGACGTCCCTTTCACCAAGGGTGTCGTGGATCCGGTGGTAGTCAGCGCCATGAGCCTGGTGGTGCACCGCCTGCAGTCATTGGTGACGCTGCCCATGGGCTTGAATGTGCTGCGCAACGATGGTCGCAGTGCCCTGGCCATTGCCCACTGTGTGGGGGCTAAATTTATTCGGGTCAATGTACTAACCGGAGTCATGGCCACCGACCAGGGGCTGATTGAGGGCTGTGCCTACGACCTGCTTCGCTATCGCAGTGAACTGGGCAGTGAGGTTAAAATCCTGGCCGATGTTTTGGTCAAACACGCCCGACCTTTGGGTTCGCCCAACTTGACCACCGCTGTGCAGGAAACCATCCACCGCGGCCTGGCCGACGGCGTTATCCTATCGGGCTGGGCGACGGGCAGCCCCCCCAGCCTGGAGGATCTAGAGCTAGCCAAGGCGGCGGCCAGCCATTGCCCAGTCTTCATTGGCAGTGGTGCTAACTGGGAAAACATCGGCAGCCTGATGCGAGCGGCCGATGGGGTCATTGTGGCTAGTTCGCTGAAACGCAACGGCGATATTAATCAACCCATTGACCCGGTGCGGGTGCGCCAATTTGTGGAAGCCATGCTGATGGATTCTGTCTC
>DVEE01000071.1 GCA_015295885.1 Leptolyngbyaceae cyanobacterium M65_K2018_010 | reverse complement strand
TACGTGGCTCTGGTTACGACCACGATTCCCCTCTATTTCACCAACTTTGTGGCTGGCAATGACCCCACCCCAGGGGTCTCGGTAGGCAGCACGGCTAATCTGTTCACCTGGTGCTACATCGGCGTCGGGGCTGTTTTGCAGATTCCAACTACCAATATTTTGAGCCCCTTTCGGCGCATTTTCGTGCTGATGGGGGCGATGCTGTTATGGTCCTTTGGTTTTGCCCTGTTATGGGCCGCAGGCACCTTTGCCGATGCTCAGTTTGTCTGGGCGGTCATCGCCCTTTGCCTGCTATCTCTGGCCTCCGTAGCCTACAAACCCTTTTTTGTCGCCACGGTGTCAGACCTGGCCCCGCCCAACCTGCGCGCTACCTATGTGGCTGTCAGCTCTCAGTGTTGGACGATTGGGTATTTTATCGGCCCGCTGCTGGGGGGGTGGGCCATGGATCAACCCCCGGTGATCGCCCATCGATTTTGGCTGGCGGTGGCCATGAGTGTTTCCATCTGTCTGGCCCTGCTGTGGACCTTTGAAGGTTTGCATAGCCGGGTATCGATGCAGCCCTCCCAGTCCTAAATAGGATGACAGTACCAAAGTCCAGCTTTCTCTCTTCCTCATTCTTGGTGTGTTATGACTCCTGTGTTTGACGCCGTGGATTCCCAGTGGGTCCTATTGCTTGCCGCTATCGCCCTGATTGTTTTGGCCTCACGGTTGATCTTCAGAATCTTGAGTGTTGGTCTGGGGCCAATGCTGGGCATTTTGGCCATTGTTTTGGGGCTGCAATACCTGTTTGGCATTCCCCCCAAGCAGCTGTGGTTTGAGGTTAGCCATTTGCCTCAAATGGCGATGAAACTCTGGCAGAGCCTAACCTAAGGGGTTGGCCGAGGGATCAAAGCCTCGGGTCCACAATCCAGCCAGGATTCAGGAGCGGCCAGGATGACCCCAAACCGCAGCCCAATGGGTTGGGGAGCTTGTGGTTTGAATGATCAGCCTGGTCCGGAGAGAGCAGGGCCGCTGCCAGAATCAGAAGGCCGGGAGTAGGGGGATGGCGCATTGCGGGGATAGATCATGAGCTTGCTGACGGATGCGACGGATCTGGCCATTGAGCGCAATCTAAAGGCGTTTTTGCCCGTACTGCTGGTAGCTCTGAGCGCCGCCAGTCTACCGCGTATTTTTCAGCCCCTGCGCCAGGTGCCCTACACCCTGTTGTTGGTGATTGTGGGCTTAGGCCTGGCCCTAGTGGAGGTGCGGCTGATTGACCTTTCCCCGGGCATGATTTTGTTGATCTTTCTGCCGCCAATTCTGTTTGAGGCGGCCTGGAAGATGCGCTGGCCCGACCTGCGCGATCAATTGGTGCCCAGCAGCCTGTTTGCCATTGGCAGTGTGCCCATCTCCATTTTGGGGATTGGCTGGGCTCTGCACCACTGGATGCAGGTGTCCTGGACGACGGCCCTGCTGACCGGTGCCTGTCTGGCCGCCACGGACTCTGCCTCGGTGTTGGCAGTTTTTCGGGAGGTGGGAGCGGGTCGGCGACTGACCACCCTGCTGGAGGGCGAGAGTCTATTTAACGATGGAGCTGCCGTCGTTGCCTTTAGTGTGCTGTTGGAGCAGGCGATTGATCCCCAACCGATTGATCTAGCAACGACCCTGCTGCAATTTTTGGTCGTCAGTGCCCTGGGCCTGGGCGTAGGCATTGCCATTGGGACGGGTGTGGCCCTGCTCACCCAACGCTATGAGTTAGCTTGGGTGGAACAATCCCTCAGTCTGGTCACCGCCTACGGCGCCTATCTGTTAGCCGAAGACCTTGGGGGCTCGGGGGTAATTGCAGTAGTAGCGGCGGCCTTAGTGATTGGCAACCTCAGTCTCATCCCCGGTCATCAACCCCAAAAGCGCCCCACCATGGTGGAGCGCCCCCGAAAATATGCGAGCATTAATCCTTTT
>DVEE01000473.1 GCA_015295885.1 Leptolyngbyaceae cyanobacterium M65_K2018_010 | reverse complement strand
CGCTGACATACCGGGCAGATTTTGGTAGGGAAATCGGCCTTGGCCCGTTGTTTGGCCATGGCTAGCTGTCCTCTTGCCAGGCCGGGTGAGCTAGCAAAGCCGCCAGCATGCGCACTCCTCGCAACTGGTTAGACAGGGGCAAATGGCCATCGGGGGCACTCAAATCCCAAATGAAACCACTAGGGTAACGGGTCCAAATGTTGTCTTCTTTCCAGGCCAGGCGAGGCCAGAGCTTGTCCCAATTTTGGCCCAGGCTCAACCACAGGCGGCGCTGCACCGAAAAGCCAAATTTGCCTTCGGAGTAGGCCAGCCAGAGGCGATCGAGGGTTTGCAAGTCTAGACTGGGGAATTGATCTACCTCGGTAAAGTAGACCCACTTGCGGCGCACGGCGGTGGGGCCTGCCAGTTCGCACAGCTTCACCAAGGTCAGGCGATCGGCCTCCTGAAAGTCTTGGGCTACTAGGCAATGCTGTAAAGGCCCATAGTCGATACCGCGTTCCGAGGGCATGGGGAATCGCCCCTGGGGCCAGTGGTGAGCCAGAAAGGTTTGCAGATCCTCCTGTTGGGTGGCGTACAGCATCTGAACCATGCGCCCATCCAAAATGGTAGGTGGTTGATGCTGGCGCTCTAGCAGGGTGGCTTTGAGGATGTCAGTGCCCGCTTCTCCCCGGGCGACTAACTCATGGACGGCAGAAAGCTGTCGCTTCAGCGAATCACCCGCTAGCTGCTCCCGCAAGTCTGCCAATGTGCCACTTTCCGAAACCATAGAGTTAGCTGCTGTGCGCTGTGAAACTGCCCTAAGAGGTTGTTTGAAAAGGGGTGTCCCAGGTATAGTTGGCTGCCAACAGACAGCAAAGGTACTGAGGTTGGAGGGACACTAGCCTACTCCAAAGGCATACCGTGAGACGCTCTTTGGCTTTTCAAACAGCCTCTTATCAATGATATGGCAAGATCAACGGATTCTAAGGTGGAGACCTCCCATGCCGATTCCCTTAATCCAGGTAGATGCGTTTACCGACCAAGCCTTTGCCGGTAACCCAGCGGCGGTGTGTGTGCTGCCAGAAGCCCGCCCCGCTGGCTGGATGCAGCAGGTGGCCCAGGAGATGAACCTATCGGAAACTGCCTTTTTCTACCCCGAAGCGGAGGGCTTCCGGTTGCGCTGGTTTACCCCTACGGTGGAGGTGGACCTCTGTGGCCACGCCACCCTGGCTACGGCCCATGTGCTGTGGGCCGAGGGATACCTGGGGGCAGATCAGCAGGCTCAGTTTTTCACCCGCAGCGGGGTTTTGACGGCCCGCTATCAGCAGGATTGGATTGAACTGAATTTCCCCAGCAATCCCTCCCAGGAGATGGCTCAGCCTAAGGGGTTGGCGGCGGCTTTAGGGGAAACTCCGGAGAGGGTGGTGGAAAATTCCCTGGGCTACCTGGTGGAGCTGGAGTCAGCTGAGAGGGTGAGAAATTTGCGCCCTGACTTTGCGGCCCTGCGCGCTTTCCCCGTGCCGGGGGTAATCGTCACCAGTCGGGGCGAGGCTCCCTACGATTTTGTCTCTCGTTTCTTTGCCCCCGCCCTCGGTATCGATGAAGACCCAGTGACAGGAGCGGCCCACTGTTGCCTGAGCCCCTACTGGCGCGATCGCCTCGGTAAAACCGCATTCTTGGCCTACCAAGCTTCCGCCAGAGGGGGCGTAGTGCGGGTGCAGGACGACGGCGAACGGGTGCGGCTCAGTGGTCAGGCCGTTACGGTCTTGAAGGGAGAGTTACTCCCTTAAGGAGCTTTCCCAAGGAGGTTCATGGGCTCAATAGGGGCGATACACAATCACCCCCCCACCCCAGGCTACGGAGAACTTCCTGAAGCTGGGATGGGGGAGATACGCGGCTGAAGACCAGGGGGCCCTAGTGATCGCTAGGGGTCTGGGCCAGAATTCTCTCGGTGAGTTTTTCCGGCACCGGGTCGAGGTGATCGTAGGTCCATTTGAAGAAACCCACCCCCATGGTCAGCGATCGCAGTTCCAGAATCATGGTCTGCATTTCCGCCTGGGGTACATGGCCGGTCACCACATCCCAACCGGGCCAGTCGGCCTTACCTTCATAGCCTAGAATTTGCCCTCGCCGACCCGTGACCAGCTTCAGTACGTTGGAGGTATAGAGATTGGGAACGGAGATTTCTACCAGGGCAATAGGTTCCAGTAGGGTAGGGCTACAGGTGAGTAGGCCCTCCTGCATGGCGATGCGGGCGGCCTGCTTAAAGGCCATGTCAGAGCTATCAACGCTGTGGTAAGAGCCATTGGTCAACGTGACCGCCACATCCACCACCGGAAAGCCCAGGGGACCGTGATTTAGATACTCGCGTACCCCCGTTTCTACACTGGGAATGTACTGTTTCGGAACGACTCCCCCGACAATCGTGTCACTAAAGACGAAGCCCTCGCCCCGGGGTAGGGGTTTAATCGACAGATACACATCGCCGAATTGGCCGTGGCCGCCGCTCTGGTGCTTATAGCGCCCATGGACGGATGCCACGGACTGGCGAATGGTTTCCTTGTAGGGCACCTGGGGCAGGTGGGTGGTCATGGCCAGGTTGTACTTCCGGTTCAGCCGGTCGATCGCCAGGTTTAGATGCACATCTCCCTGACCCCAGAGAATAATTTCGTGGGTGTCGCCGTGCTGTTCCCAATAGAGGGAGGGATCTTCCTCCAATAGTTTGGCCAAAGCACTGGTGAGCTTCACCTCGTCACTGCGCTTTTCAGGGGTAATGGCTAGGGCATAGACCGGATCGATGGCCGGGGCTTTGGGCAAGGGACTGGGGGGATTGCCCTGGGTTGTTAGGGTATCCCCGGTTTGGGCCTGATCCAACCGAGCCACAGCGACAATACGACCGGCTTCGGCCCGCGTGAGGTTGATGGTTTGAGCCCCCATCAGGTCGTAGAGGCCGCCCATGCGATCGCCATTCAGGCTATCCCCATCCTTCAACTCACCGCGCCAGACTCGCACTAGGGAAAGCTTGCCACCCTGGGGGCTGTAAAAGGTTTTCAGCACCTGGGCCAGGGGTTCATCCCCAGGGGCTATACCCCGATGCTCACAGGTCATGTCCGGTTCAGGGGCTTCCTTCACTAGGGTATCTAACAAGGGCCGTTCCCCGTAATCAGACGCCGCAACCCCGATCAATACGGGCACAATCAGGTCAGCCCCCAGTTCCAGTTTCAGGTCCTGGACAATCTCCTCCTCCGGGGGCTTAACGTCTTCCAGTAACTCCTCCAGCAGGTGGTCATCGTGGTCAGCCAGGGTTTCCAACATTTCGGTGCGGGCCGCTGCTTCCTCCGCTTGCAGTTCTGGTGGCAGCGGAACAGGGTCAGCGGGGGCTCCGGGATGGTAATGGAAGGCCTGCTCAGTCACCAGATCGATAAAACCAACTAGGTCGTGGTTCTGGCGTATGGGGTACTGCTGGGGCACCACTGGGCGAGAGGAAACGGCCCGCAGGGCGGCCAGCACCTCGGCAAAAGTACCGTTAGCGCGATCAAGCTTATTAATCCAGATCAGGTGAGGGATTTCCCAGGTATCGAGGAATTGCAGCAGGGGGGATAGGGTCAGCACCTTGTTGGGGTCAGCTTCACACACGACGATGGCGGCATCTACCCCCACCAGGGCATGGTTCGTTTCCTGCTGCAACTCAACTGAACCGGGGCAGTCGATAAAGGTAAAACGAATGCCGCCGTACTCAGTACTAGCGGCATTCAGTTCCACAGTCATATGCCGGTTACGGGCTTCCGGTGAACTATCACCGATGGTGTTGCCCTCATCCACACTACCCTTGCGGGTAATGGCCCCCGTTACGGACAGAATGCTTTCCAACAGGGTTGTTTTTCCGCTTGAGTAGGCTCCTACTAGCGCCACGTTGCGCGAGCCTGAAAGGACGTTTTGGGTCATAACCAACTCCTTGCCATACGGCGATGGCCTATTCAGCAAAGCCAAAACTTTGAAGGCTTTACGAGCTTTTGTTTGAAGCGACTCAGCTGCGTCTAACTCCAGGTTAACTCGACCCTAAAAACCTGCTTAACCCGGTTCTTGAAAATTTATCTCCTAAAGTTTTGTGGTGAGGTTTTTCACTCTGTAACAAATAGCCCCCGCATCAACCAGTAGAGGCCTAAGGTCCAGGCGGTGGCCAATAGCCAGCCACCTAGGATATCGCTAGGATAATGGATCCCCAGGTATAACCGGCTCCAGCCGATGAACAGCACAAACCAGGTGCCAAGCCCTAGAATCCAGGGAAATTTGGGACTACCCCAGGTGAGTAACATCAGGGCTAGAACCAAGGCTAGAGAATAGGTGGCATGGCTGCTGGGGAAACTAAAATCCTTCGGCAGCGGCACTCCCTGCCAGAGGGTTGGCCTCACCCGGTGCCAGAGGAGTTTGGCCAGGGGGGTGAGCACCATCGTACCTACCATGGTGAGGATGAGATAGCTGCCCATCCACCAGGCCCGCCGGTAGAAAGCCAGTGCCACTAGGCCTAGGGTGGCGGGTAACACGCCCCAAACAGTGCCTAGGTCGGTCATCCGGATCACGAATTCAGTTCAGGCTGGATTTGTGGATCGGTGCAGCCACAGCAAAAGGGCCGTATCCCAGGCCAGCACAGGCGGGCACGTAGCCATCGCTAAACCTAATCCGATCAGGGATAGGGTGGCTAATACCACCGCCCCTCTTAATGTCCAGGAGTTTAGGGCCACGGCACATCGAGCTTATGGGTATCGAGCTTATGGGTGAAACCCCCCCATCCCGAACGGTACAAGGATAGGAGCCACTAGAGCATCGGTAGAGTATAGCTAGAAACCGGGGTTCTGAACCGGCGTTCTAGGCGGTATGCCCTACCAGCGATTCCATCAGCTTAGCCTCCCACAGGTCCCCTAGGGTTAGGTCCGTTTTCAGCCCTGCTCAGGGTGTGACCAAACTCTGGCCTCCGGTTGGCCCACCCTACCAAGGTTCGCCTTGAGCCATAGGCTTGGTGGGGTTTCTGCCTTAGGAACGGCGGAGGCAGGCTGACTGGAGCAGTAGCCCTGGGTAATTCGCCCTACGGCTTAGATCAAGGTTCAATCCCCTAGGGAAAACCTAAAATCTGCTTCAGTTCCAGTCCTTTTCCTTCTAAGCTAGAAAAGAATTGCAGTCAGTTAACCTTTGGATCTGCCATGAAGAGCTTTTTCCGTGCTGTCACGGCTCCCCTGCTGGCCTCTACCTTAATCGCTGGTGTCCTACCCCTATCCCCAGGCCGTGCCCAGGTTCAGGAGTCGGAATCCCCCCGAATTGCTCAAAATATCCCCAGCCCTGATCAGGTGGTTGAGTGCGAACTATTAATTGTGGGAGGCGGTTTAGCAGGTACAGCGACGGCCTATGAAAGCTTGCTGAACGGCCATACGGTGTGTATGACTGAACTCACTGACTGGGTGGGTGGGCAAATTTCGTCCCAGGGTACTACAGCCCTAGATGAGTCCAGGGAACAGCGCAACCGCCTGTTCTATTCCAGGGGCTACAAGGAATTGCGAGACCGGGTTGAGAAGATGTATGGCGAACTCAACCCAGGACAGTGCTGGGTGAGTGCCTCCTGCTTTATGCCCGCTTCGGCCAACCAAATTTTGATGGACATGTTGGCCGAGGCCGCCAGAAAGGGCGGCGGTGAACTGAAGTGGTTTCCCAATACGGTGCCTAAGCTGGTCGAACTGAACGCCGATGGCACTCATATTGAAAGTGTAGTGGCAATTCAGCACAGCCCCGCCCCCGGTACGCCGCCAATCAATTCCGACTTTCTGTCGGCCATCTTTGAAGATATCTACAGCTTCGAAGATTCGGCCCGCTTCTCCAAAACCATCCTTAAGTTTGTGCCGGCGGGCATTGTCCTCGAGGGTGTCCAGACCCAGGTACCCAGTCGGGTGGATTGGTTTGTGGTGGAAGCCACGGAAACCGGAGAAATGATTGTGCTGGCCGGGGTGCCCTACGAATTGGGCCTCGATCCGCGATCGCCCTTCAATCCCTCTTCTCCGGTGCTCAGTCGTGACCCCTACTGCACCCAGGGCTTCACCTATACCTTTGCCATGGAGCGCACTGCCGAGCCCCAAACCTTTGATGTTCCCGACTTTTATGCTACCTACGAACCCTACTACAGTTGGGAACTGCAGCGAAATAGTCTAAAAACTCCGGAGGACTACTTCGACTTTGTGTTTACCTACCGGCGGCTGTGGAATGCCAAGCCTCGCTCTGAGCAGAACAATGTTTTTGGCGTGCCGCGCATGGGGGTGGGGGATATTTCCATGCAGAACTGGACCTGGGGCAACGACTATCGCCCCGGTACCGAGTTCGACAACCTGATTCTGACCGAAGGTCAGCTCCGCGCTGCCGGTCAGCTCGAACCCGGTGGTTGGCTGGGGGGGCTGCGGGTAGACACCCTGCGGAGGGGCGAAGAAAATGCGATCGGGTTCTTCTACTGGCTGACCACCGGCACTACGGATTCCCAAATTGACAGTGCCTTTAAGGCCCCTGACCCCTACAACCGCTACCTGAAGGGTTTAGATTCGCCCATGAATACGGCCCACGGGCTGTCCAAGTTTCCCTATATCCGGGAAGCGCGGCGCATTATTGGGCGCCCTTCCTACGGCTATGAGCAGGGGTTCATGATCAGTGAGATTGATTTCTCCTGGAATGACTTTGGCTCGGAGTTTTATCAGACCACCTTGGATAGCAGTACCTACGCCACCATGCGCCGCCACTTGGCGGGGCTGTCCACCGTAGAAACCTTGATTCCTGGCGCTGACCCCAACCAGTTCCACATTCGAGGCCGCTCTCGCATTTACCCCGACTCCGTGGGGATTGCCCAGTATGCCATCGACTTTCACCCCTGTATGGCCGAGCATCCCCCAGAGAAGCCCGGTAACATCGAACGGCCTGGGGTGCGTCAGGCCCACGGCCAGGCTTACCCAGCTCAGATTCCCCTGCGGGCGATGATTCCCCAGAGGGTCGATAACATGCTGGTGGCCAGCAAGAGCATTGCTGCCAGCTACAGTGCTGCCGCGGCCTATCGTGTCCATTCCTTCGAGTGGTCCGTGGGGGCTGCCGCGGCCCATACCATCGACTTCGCCCTACGGAATGGGGTACTGCCCTACGAACTGGTGGATGACCTACCCAACCAAGAGCCCTTACTGGATGCCCTGCGGCTTGAGCTAGAAAGCAGTGGCAATCCGGTGATGTTTCCAGATACCTCGATCTTCAATGAGGATTGGAACCAGTGGAAACCCTGGGGCGGCTAATAACCGTCGGTTGCCTAGGCAGCCAGCCCTAATCCCTCCATCAGGCGCATGCCTCTGCCGTAGAGCAGGCTGACCATCAGGTGCTCTGCACCATCGAGGTAGGCCAGAATTTGCCTCACGTCAGACCGGCTGAAATCAGACCGACTGCAAACTACAGGCAGTCGCTCTGGCTTCTTGGCCCACTCAATATTCTCGATATAGGGCAACTCGATTTGCAGAACCTGCCGAAAAAGCAACCGTAGTGCGATCAAGGCAACCGTCTGAGTTGAAGGAGCCACATTGCGCTCAACGGCTAAATGGAACAAGGAAGCCCGGATTTCATCAGCCCCCATCTCCCTGGGGTAGCACTTGCCGTAAAACAGGATTTATCACCGAATCCAGTAAACATAGGTCTCCTCGGTGCGGTAGGAGTAATGCTTGAGCCGAATGGCTTCCCGCACCTGATCTAGCAACTTCTTAGGACGAGGCTGCTCCATAACACCTCCTGTAGCAAGTATCAAATGCAACATTAATAGTACATATATACTGATGCTGTAAAGTGGAAGTTATACGGATCTTTGCCGCCTATCTACCCTGGCGAGGGTTATTATGTAGATTGTTCGCGGCCTATCTACCCTCAGAGGGGGATTAGACGGCAGATAATCTGCCTATTCACCTGGAAAAGGGTAGATAGA